>NZ_QGSW01000162.1:0-37871 GCF_003176715.1 Micromonospora sp. S4605 | reverse complement strand
GACCGCCGACGGTCGCGACCGCCGCCGTTCCGGCCGCCGCCCGCCCGACCGCCACCGTCCCGGCCGCCCGCACATCCGGCGATGCGCCGGCCGGCGCGGCCGATGCGGTCGGGGACGGCGCGTCGGGCGGGCCGTCCCCGAGCGGGGCCGGGCCGGTGACCGAGCTGCGGGTGCGGTATCCGGCCTTCGAGCGGTCCCGGCAGGTCCGGCGGTTCCCGGCGGTCACCGCGGTGCACCGGGCGGCGGCGATGCCGACCAGGCCCGCCCCGGGCGCGCTCGCCGACGCCGCCCCGCGGCGGTGGCCGGGCGACCCCGTCGCCCTGCCCGAGCCGGCGCTGGCGTCGCTGGACCGTCCGCTGTCGACGGTCCTGGCCAGCCGGTCGAGCAGCTTCGGCCGGTTCCGCCGGCCGCCGGAGCTGACCGCCGCCGAACTCGGCACCACCCTGGCCTTCGCCGCCGCCGGCCGGACCCACCCGGCCGATGCCGATTCGGTCGCCGATCCGGTCGCGCCATCCCCGGCCGGCGCCGATCCGGTCGCGTTACCCCCTGCGGACGCCGCGCCGCTCGGGTCGCGCACCGGCACGGCCGAGCCGCACCCGGCCGGCATCACGGCGTCCGTCCGCGAACCGGGGGACGGTGCGGCGGCCGCGCCCGACCCGGCCGGCGGCCCCGGGTCCGGCGGGCCGGCGCTGACCCGGCTGTGGGTCTTCGCCAACCACGTCGACGGCCTCGCCACCGGCAGCTACGCCTACTGCCCCCGCCGGCACGCGCTGCTGCCCGCCGGGGCAGCACCCGAGGGCGGCATGTCCGCCTTCCTGCAACAGCAGTACTTCCTGACCAACTACACGATGGGACAGGTGGGCGCGGTGCTGGCCGTCTCCGGCCGGCTGGACGCCGTGCTCGACGCCGTCGGCCCGCGCGGCTACCGGATCCTGAACGCCGAGATCGGCGCCGTGGCGCAGCGGGCGTACTGCGCGGCCACCGCGCAGCGCATCGGCTGCGGCGCCGTCCTGGGCTTCGACAACGTCGCCATGGACGAGGCGCTCGGCCTCACCGGCACCGACGAACGGACGGTGTTGTTCCTGCTGCTCGGGCGGCATCCGGACGCCGTCGCCGACCTGGCGTACCGGCTGTGACGTCCACCCCGCCGACGAAGGAGATCACCGTGACGGTCGCCCTGCCCGCGCCATCGGCCACCGAGGTGTCCTGGCGGATGCCCGAGGTCTTCATGCTGCGTACTGCCGGCCTGCCGCTGGAGGTCGCCGACCGGCTGGCCTTCGACCGCAGCGCCGCCTGGGCCCGCCGGGTCCTCGACCTGGAGGACCGGCTCCGGGCCACCGGCCGGGAGCTCGCCGACGACCTCCAGGGCGCGGTCGCCCGCAACCTCGACGACGAGCGGCTGCGGCGGCGGCTGATCCGGCTCCGCCGCGACGTCTACAACCTGCGCCGGCCGGACCCCGACGACCCGGCCGGGTGGCCGGTGGAGCCGCTGGGCGCGCCGACCCACCGGGCGCTGGCCGACTGGCTGGTGCGGCACGCCGCGTACCGGCGTGAGTTGGCCGCCGGCCCGGCGGTGCTGACCGAGGAGCTGGCCGAACGCCGGGGGCTGCTGCGCGACCTGGCCGACGACCCCGACCTGCGCGGCGGGATCCTGCTGGCCTCCCCGTCGCTGGACCAGTACCTGCCCGGCTACCTGGCGACGCCGGGCCGGCTCGGCAAGCGGGCCCGGCGGGTGGAGCGGTCGTTGCTGGAGTACGCATTGCGCACCGCCTGCAAGACCAGCCCGTTCAGCCGGCTGACCACCGTCAACGTCGGCACCTTTAGCCCCGGCACCGGGCCGCTGCTCACCGTCGAACCGGCCCACGGCGCGGCCGCCGACGCGAAACAGGGGGTCGCCCGGCTCAACCTCGCCGCGCTGGGCCGGATCTCCGCCATCGTGCTGGCCGACGAGACGCTCCGCGCCGACCTGCCGGTCACCCTCACCACCGGCTGGCGGATCGAGCGGGGCCGGCTGCGCTATCTGCGCCGACGCCGGACCGGATCGGAGGACGGCGACGCGGCGGTCACCCTGGAGTCCATCCACGAGTCGCTCTTCGTGCTGCCCACCGGCCGGGTGCTGTACGACATCCTGGCCGCGCTCGCCGGCGGCCGGGTCCGACGGATGGCCGACCTGGTCACCGAGCTGGCCACCGACGACCGCCCGGCGGCCGAGGTGGAGCAGTACCTGCACCACCTGCTCCGGGTCGGGCTGCTGGTGGTGCCGAACCTGCACCTGGACATCCACGCCGCCGACCCGGTCGGCGGCTACCGGCTGGCGCTGCGGCGGATCGGTCGGGCCTGGGCGGACCGGCTCGCCGACCGGGTCGACACCGTCAACCGGCTGGCCACCGGCTACCCGACCCACGACGTCGCCGGGCGCCGCCAGGTGCTCGCCGACATCCGCCGGGAACTGGCCGCGGCGCACGCCGACCTGGGCCGCCCCGACGTGCCGGCGCCGCGCACCCTGCTCTACGAGGACGCCACCCTGCGTACCCGGGGGCCGGTCACCGCCGCCCGCGGCAGTTGGGAGCGGGACGTCCTGCCCGGGCTGCGGGCGCTGGCCCGGATCATGCCGGTCTTCGACATCAACCTGCCCCGCCGGCTGGCCACCAAGGGCTTCTTCCGGGCCCGGTACGGCGTCGGCGGCCGCTGCGACGACCTGCTCACCTTCGCCCACGAGTTCCAGCAGGACTTCTTCGAGCACTACACCGGGCGGATGATGCGCCGGCGTGCCTTCGACGCGGACAACGCCTACGTCCGGCAGGAGAACTGGTTCCGGCAGGACGAGATCACCGCGCTGGACGACGCCCGGATCGAGGTCGCCCGGCGGATCAACGAGGCGTACGGCCGGCTGCCGGCCGGCGCCGAGGAACTGCGCCTCGACGACGCGTTCCTGGCCGACGTCGCGGCGTTGGTGCCGGAGACACTCGGCACGCTGGACCCCCGGTCCTTCTTCCTCCAACTCGCCGACCAGGGCGACCGGCACCGGGTGGTGGTGAACCGGGTCTACTCCGGAATGACCCTGCTCTTCTCCCGGTTCGCCCACCTCTTCGCCGACGCGGACCTGGCCGGCGCGCTCCGCGCCGAACTGGCCCGGCTGCAACCGCCCGGCGCGGTGCTCGCCGAGCTCAAGGGCGGGTACGACGCCACCAACCTCAACCTGCACCCGGCGGTCACCCCCTACGAACTGGTCTGCCCCGGCGAGATCAGCTTCCGGCCGGACGCCGAGCAGATCCACATGGACGACCTCAGCGTCGAACACGACCCGGTGACCGACCGGCTGCTGCTGCGCTCCCGCCGGCTCGACGCCGAGGTGATCCCGGTCTACCTCGGGTTCCTGCTGCCGATGGCGCTGCCGGAGGTGCAACAGGTGCTGCTCACCTTCGCCTACCTGGGCATGGCGCAGCCGGACCTGTGGGCCGGCACCACCGTGCCGCTGCCGGGGCGGGGCATCGCCGGCTACCCGCGGATCGTGCACGGCGACCTGGTGCTGCAACGGCGGATGTGGAAGCTGCACCCGGACCACCTGCCGCCGCCGCGTACCCCGGAGCAGGACGACGCGGACTGGTTCCTGCGCTGGCAGCGGTGGCGGCGCGACAACGGATTGCCGCGCCGGGTCTTCGCCACCCCGGAGGGCACCCGGCTCGCGCCGGCGGCGGGCGACGAGACCGCGCAGCCCGGGGCGGCCGGCCGGCCGGACCACAAGCCGCTCTACGTCGACTTCGACAGCCACTTCTGCCTGCACCTGCTGGAGGCGACCGGGCGGGCGGCGGGCAGCCGGCTGGTGCTCACCGAGATGCTGCCGGACCGCGACGAGCAGGTGCTGCGCGGGCCCAGCGGCACCCACGTCACCGAACTCACCGTCGAACTCAACGGCGTCCGAGTGGGAAAGGCGGACCGATGACCGAATATCCCTCGCCGGTCGCGCACGGCTGGCTCAGCGTCCACGTCTTCTACGCCAGCAACGCCAACCCGATGCTGGTCGAGGGCGTCCGGCCGCTGGTGGACGAGCTGCGCGCCGAAGGGCTGATCAGCCGCTACTTCTTCATCAAGTACTGGATGGAGGGTCCGCACGTCCGGCTGCGGGTGCTGCCCACCCCGGGCGTCGACCCGGCGCTGGTCCGGGCGCGGGTGGACGCCGCGATCGACGCGTTCCTGCGCCGCCGTCCCGCGCTCTACGAGGTCGACAGCGACGGACTCGGCGACCTGTACAAGCAGATGTACCTCGCCGAGTACGGCCGGCAGCGGTGGGACGAGGAGTACGGGCCGGACGGCGTGATGCCGATGCGGGCGAACAACAGCCGGCACCACATCCCGTACGAGCGCGAGTACGGCCGCTACGGCGGACCGGTCGGCATCGAGCTCGCCGAGTGGCACTTCGAGCACTCCAGCGACGTGGTGCTGGACCTGCTCGCCACCACCAACGTGCACGTCCGCCCGGTGCTGCTCGGCCTCTCCGCCCAGCTGACCATGATGATGTGCGCGGTCTTCCTCGCCGACGACCGGCGGATCGCCGGGTTCCTCGACGAGTACCGCCGGTTCTGGGAGGTCGCCTACTCGGAGCCGAGCGACGACTACCACGACAGTTTCGACACCAGCTACCGGCGGATGGACGACGCGCTGCGGGCCCGGCTGGCCGACATCCGCGCGGCCGCCCGCCAGGCCGCCGACGTCCGCCCCGCCGGGGTGGAGGGCCGCTGGTCGGCGCACTGCCGCCAGCTGCGGGACCGGGTCGTGGCCGCGGCCGAGCGGGGTGACCTGGTGTTCCAGCGCGGCGGCGGCGAGCCCACCGTGGTGCGCGACCTCGACGCCGCGCTGCCCATCCTGCTCAGCTCGTACGTGCACATGACCAACAACCGGCTCGGGGTGAGCATCCTCGACGAGATCTATTTGTCGTACCTGATGCGGACCGCGCTGCTGGACGACCTCGCCCCGGCGGCCCCGCGATGACCACCGTCGACGCGACCTGGGTCCGACCCCGGCTGCGGGCCGGGATCGTGCTCGGACCCGGCCAGTGGCGGGACGGGAAGCTCGTCCACCACGTCAAGGACCCGGAGACCGGCTGGTTCTACCGGATCGGGCCGCGCGAGCACTTCCTGCTGTCCCGGATGGACGGCACCCGGACGCTGGACGACCTCGCCGCCGAGTACGCCACCAGCTACCGGCGCCGGCTCGGGCCGGAGAGCTGGCAGCAGCTCTTCGGCATGCTGCACCAGCGGCAACTGCTCGACGGCGCGACCGAGCCGCAGGCGCTCGCCCGGCTGACCGCCACGGCCGCCGAGAACGCGGCGCGGACCCGGCGCGGGCCGCTGTCCGCCCGGTTCCCGCTGTTCGACCCGGAACGGCTCTTCACCCGGCTGCTGCCCGCCTTGTCGCCGGTGTTCAGCTGGTGGTTCGTCGTCCCGGCGCTGCTGGCGGTGCTGGCCGTCGCCGGGTACGTGGTGTTGCGCCTGCCCGAGCTGCTCGCCGGGGTCGGGCGGGGCGGCCGGCCGCTCGCGGCGGTGCTGGCCGCCGTGGTGATCACCTGGGCGGTGGTCTTCCTGCACGAGTGCGCGCACGGGCTGACCTGCCGACACTTCGGCGGGCGGGTCACCGAGATCGGCGTGATGTGGCGGTTCCCGATGCTGGCCCCGTACTGCAAGGTCGACGACATCGTGCTGTTCACCCCGCGCCGGCGGGTGGCCACCGCGTTCGCCGGCGTCTTCGTCAGCATGCTGGCCCTGGTGCCGTTCGCCGTGCTGCACGGCTGGGGTCCGGCCGCCGGCGGGCTGCACGACCTGGCCGGCGCGATGCTGCTCTTCGGCACCGCCACCGCCGCGATCAACCTGGTGCCGTTCCTGCGGCTGGACGGCTACCACATGCTCGGCCACGCGCTGAACCTGGCGGACCTGCGGGGAGACAGCTACCGGTTCTACGGCCGGTTGCTGCGCCGGGGCGCCGGCGCGGTACGTGGCTACCGGCCGCGGGACCGCGCCGCGTACGCCCTCTACGGCCTGGCCTCGGCGGTGTTCGCGGTGACCGTGCTGACCCTGCTGGTGCGCTACTGGTACGACGCGCTGCACGGCTGGGTCGGCGCCGGCTGGGCGGTCACCATCCTGGTCGCCGAGGCGGTGCTGGTGGCGGCGCTGCTCGCCCGCTTCGCCGCCCGCCGCCCGCCCGCGACGACCGGGACCGGCTGACCGGCCGCCCCGGATCGGCGGCGGCCGGGTGGTCACTCGTCGGCGCCGGCCCGCTGCCGCAGCAGGGCGATCGCCTCGTCCACCCGGCCGTGTTCGGTGAGCAGCGTCAGCAGCAGCGGCAGCGACCGCCAGTCGTCGTCGGCGACCGCCTGCCGCAGCAGGCTCATCGCCTCGTCGTGCCGGCCCTGACCGGCGAGCAGCGCGGCCAGCTCGTGCCGGGCCCGGGGTTCGCCCTGGTCGGCGGCGATCCGCCAGTAGCGCTCCGCCTCGTCGTCCCGGCCCCGGGCGGCCAGCAGCGCGGCGAGCCGGGAGGCGGCGTGCCAGTCGCCGTGCTCGGCGCGCAGCCGCAGCTCCTCGGTGCGACCCCGGTCGGCCAGCAGGTCGACCAGCACGCTGCCGGCGCCGGTCGCGCCAGTCTCGCCGGAGGCGGCGAGGTCGCGCAGGTAGCCGGTCGGGTCGGGGACCGCGACCAGCCCGGACGCTTCGGGGCCGAAGAACCGGCTGCCGCCGAACTCCTGCCGGAGCTGGTCGTCCAGGTCGTCGGCGAGTTCCACCATGGCCCGTACGGCCAGCAGCAGGTGGGTGGGCTGGAACTCCTGCCCGAAGACCGGGATCGACGCCCAGACGGTGTCGCCGGTGCAGTAGATCCGGCCGATCACCAGCCCGTTGGTGAGGTCGGACAGTCGTTGGTAGAGGGTTTCGGTGGCGTCGACGCCGGTGAGCAGCGGCGAGAAGACGTCCACCAGCGGCGGGTCCTCCTGGGTGCGTACGAAGATCATGGCGGAGCCGGCCCGGATGCCGACGTCGCCGTCGGAGTCCACCCGCAGCTGATCGGCGGTGGTGTCGAGGATGCCGGCCAGCACCTCCCGGACCCGCTGGGTCAGCTTGCCGTCGTGGTAGCGGTCCGCCAGCGGCGAGACCGACCCGGAGCCCGGCCGCAGACCGGCCACCGGACGGGCCGCGAGCGCGGCCGCGAACCGGGTCCGGGTCGGCGGCGGGACGGTGGTGGCGGTGATCGCCGGCCGGGCGGCCAGGGCGTCGGCGAGCCGGCGCAGGAAGCTGTCACGCGGCGTCATCGTGGCTGCCGTTCCGGCCGTCGCCGCTCGGGTCGGCGGGCCGGTCCGCCACCCGGAACTGGTCGAACATCTTGGCGATCACCAGGGGCGCGGCCACCCCGAAGGTGAAGCTGGCGAAGGCGGTGGTGGCCAGGCCGCCGGCGCCGGCCGCGGCGGCCAGCCCGGTGCCGGCCACCATCCGGAGCAGGACGGCGAAGAGCACGATCGGCCGGTCCTGCGGATCCCGCCACGGCCACTGCCACCGGTGCCCCGACTCGGTGGTCGGGCGCATCATCCCGTAGAGGTTCAGCGCCTCCGCCACCGCGCTGCCGACCAGTCCCCACATCGCGGCCATCCATAGAGACACATCCCTACCCTACTGATCGCCGATCCGGCTCCCGCACCAGCCCTCGGCGCGGGTGCCGGGCGTGCCCGGTTGGTAGCGCCGACTCCGACGGTAGGCAGCCGGGGCAACCGGGCCCGGGGGAGGGGCGACGCCTCCGGTGCCGTGCCAACGGTGACCGCCGGGCGGGACGCCCGGCGGTCACCGTCCGTCGGTCAGGCGATCCGCCGGATCCGGCGTACCGCGAGCAGCAGCAGGAGCGCGGCGAGCGCGACGAAGATGCCCGTCTCGATGTACTGGAACGTCCAGTACCGGTCCGCCGGCTGGTAGAGCTGCCAGTTGTAGGCGCCCGGCTCGAGGCCGAGTTCCGCCCCGCAGCGCCCACCGCTCGGCCCGGTTGCGCCGGGCGGGCAGGCGATCTGCGCGTTGGCCATCACCATGGTGCCCTCGGCGTCCCGGATGCCGTTGGCGAGGACCCAGTCGCCGTGGGCCTGGTGCGGCATCGCGCCGTCGCCTTCCACGGGGAAGGTACGCGTCCGCGCCGCGATGTAACGCGGCCGGGCGAACTCCGCCAAGGCGACGCGCAGGCCGATGAAGCCGGCCAGGGTGGCCCCCATGGCCGGCAGCATCCGCGGCCACAGCGTGCCGGCGAAGATCCCGAGCGCGACCGCGAGCACGGTGTAGCCGACCGGGACCAGCCCCTGCATGTCGAAGAGGAAGGGGTCGAGGCGGCCCTGCCGCTCCGCCTGGAGCAACGGGGTGAGCCACCAGGACATGCCCAGCCCGTAGCCGGCGGCCGCGACGACCGCCCCCGCCCCGACCAGGCCGAACTTGACAGCGGCCCAGCGGCGCCGGCTGACCCCCTGGGTCCACACCAGCCGGTGGGTGCCGTGCTCCACCTCCCCGGCGACCAGCGGGGCACCCCAGAACAGGCCGACCAGCAGCGGCAGGACGAGGAACAGCACGCCCACCAGGTTGAACGTGTCGTACTGGTTGCTGAACTGGTCGAACGCACGGTTGCAGGTCTCCACGACGCCCGGCGCCAGCTCGGACCGGGCCAGTTGGCGGACGCACTCCGGGCCGCCGAGGTCGGCGAACCGGCTCCGCATGGCGAGGCCGGTGGGCACCAGCACGGCGCCGAGCACCGCCAGGCCGGCGAGGGTGAACAGCGCCTGCCGGCGGTGCTGGCGCCAGGTCAGCCAGATCATGCGGGCACCTCCCAATCGGCGTGACTCGTTCCCGCGTCGCCTTCGGCGAGGTAGCTGAGGATGACGTCCTCCAGGGACACCTCGCGGACCGTCCAGTTCGGGTCGACGACCACCCCGTCGGTACGCACCAGCAGGGTGGACTGCCGGTCGGTGTGGCTGGCTCGGACCACTGCCGCCACGCCGGCGATCGGCTCGCCGCCGTGCCGCGGCCCGATCAGCTGCCGGTGCTCGGCGACCAGGGTCTCGACGGCGCCGATCAGCCGGGCCTGGGCGGCGTGCAGCACGATCAGGTAGTCGCAGACGCGTTCCAGGTCGGCGAGCAGGTGCGAGGAGAGCAGCACCGTGGTGCCGGCGTCGGCGACGCTGCCCATCAAGGACTGGAGGAACTCCCGCCGGGCGAGCGGGTCGAGGCTGGCCACCGGCTCGTCGAGCAGCAGCAGCCGGGGGCGCTTGGCCAGCGCGATGGCGAGCGCCACCTGGGCCCGCTGGCCGCCGGAGAGCTGCCCGACCGGCTTGCGGGGCGGAATGCCCAGCTCGGCGAGGCGGTTGCGGGCGAGCGCCCCGTCCCAGCGCCGGTTCAGCTTGGCGCCCAGGGTGAGCAACTCGGCCGCGGTGAAGTCCGGGTAGAGCGGGGTGTCCTGCGCGACGAACCCGATCTCGGACAGGACGGCGGTGTTGCCGTACGGTGCCTCGCCGAAGATCCGCACCGCACCGGCGTCGGGCCGCAGCAGGCCCACCGCCAGGTGCAGCAGGGTGCTCTTGCCCGCCCCGTTCGGCCCGACCAGGGCGGCGATGCGGCCGGCGGGCAGCTGCAGCGAGCAGTCCTGTAGCGCCCACTTGTTTCTATATCGCTTACCGAGCTGGTCGGTCTCCAGCACGACGTCCATCCGGACTCCTCTCATCTGCTCACGCTTGCCTGCGGCGGCTCGGCCGGGAGGGTGGCCCGGATCGTCGTCTCCACCAGGGCGGTGATGTCCTCGTGGCTGAGCCCGGCGGCCCGTGCGCGGTGCAGCCAGGCCACCAGGTCGTCGCGGAGCTCGGCCTGGTGCGGCAGTGAGTCGCCGGCGAGGGTGCGCCGGACGAACGTGCCCAACCCGGGGCGACCCTCCACCAGGCCCTCGATCTCCAGCTCCCGGTACGCCTTCAACACCGTGTTCGGGTTGATCGCCAGGGACTGCGCGACGTCACGGACCTTGGGTAGTTGGTCACCAGGGGCGAGCAGGCCGACCCGCAACGCCTGCTTCACCTGCTGCACCAGCTGCACGTAGGTGTTCACCTTGGACCGGCCGTCCAGCACGAACTCGATCACCCGGAACGATCCCTCCTATTGTCCTACGGCAGTAAGACTATAGGACAGACGGACCGGCGAACAGCCCGGAATTCGCGACGTGTCCGGCACCGCGCGGCCGCAAGCCGACGCGCTGCCCCGGACGGCCGGTTCGGCCTCGCGACAAAGCGGTCGCCGACCGGCGAGGGCCGGTCGGCGACCGCGTGACGCCGGGTCGCCGTCGCAGGGCGGGGTCCGGGCATCCGGGTGGATGCCCGGACCCCGCCCGGCTCACCAGGGTGCCGGTGGCGGCGGGGGTACGACCGGCGGCCGGTCGTCGCAGGTGATGGTGTTCGGCAGCTGCCAGGGAGCGAGCCAGCCGCCGTCGTTGCCGCCGAGGTCGGTGAGGGTGAACTCGGAGCCGGCCGGGGTGAAGTGGAACGAGCCGCAGTTGTTGACGCCGACGGCGCCCACGTGCCGCGCGTCCACGTTCTGGAACGACGCCGAGCCCGCGGTCCGGGCGCTCACCACCGAGGTGCCGGTGCCGTCCACCCGGATGTCCCGGAAGTGCACGTCGCTGATCGCGTAGCGGTCCTTCACCGCCCACTCGCTGACCAGCATGATCGCGTTGTAGGTGTTGTCGAGGTACGCGTCCCCGACCACCTCGATCCGCGCGTCGATGCTGCGGTCCAGCGCGTAGAGCCAGATCGCGCCCAGCCCGATCTTCCAGTTCAGCTCGTACGTGCCGGCGCGAACGGTGGTGTTGTCCCGGATCCGGACGTACCCGGTGAACGGTTCCGCGCCGAACCGGGAACCGATCTGGATGGCGCTGCCCTCCCGGACCGGGTCGGCGATCAGGTTGCCGGAGACGGTGTTGTCGGCGCCGCCGTAGAGGGCGATGCCGTTGGCGAGCACCGGCGACTGCACTGTGTTGTTGGCGAACGTGTTGCGGGCGTTCGCCGTCGACTCCGACCACATGGCCAGGCCGTCGTCGCCGGTGTTGCGGACGAAGTTGTGCGCGACCAGCGAGTCGGTGACGCCGGTGTGGAAGTTCAGCGCGTCCGCGATCTGGTCGACGACGATGTTGTTGGTGATCCGCACGTTGCGCATCGGCCCGTCGAACCACATGCCCACCTTGGTGTGCCGAAGGTGCAGGCCGTCGATGGTGGAGTCGTTGAGGGCGCCGCCGATCCCGTTGACCTGGTCGGTGTCGATGCGCTCCCGGACGTCGCCCTCGATGGCGAAACCGGAGAGGTGCACGTTCCGGCTGCCGCCGTCGGCGGCGGCCCGGCCGTAGAAGCCGACGCCGGTGTGCACCGAGCCGTCCGGCGCCGGGGTGGGCAGCGCGACCTCGCGGCCCTTGATGACCGTGTACCAGTTGCCGGCGCCCTCGATGGTCACGTCGTCGACGAGGATGTGCCGGTTGACCTGGTAGGTGCCGGGTGGGAGGTAGACGGGCAGCCCGGTGCGCCGGGCGAAGTCGATGGCCCGCTCGATGGCCGAGGCGGCGTCCCGGCGGCCGGTCGGGTCGGCACCGAAGGCCAGCACGTTCGCCGCCGCCAGCCGCACCCGCGGCGGGCCCACCAGTTCGGAGTCGAGCAGGTCGATGACTGTCCACGCGGCGTTGCTGCCCGCGGGGACGGTGAGCCGGATCCGGTCGCCCGCCCGGTAGGTCCGGCCGAGCAGCAGCCGCTGCTCGTCGTAGAAGTGGCTGGGGCGGAACGGCTTGGTGATGCTCGGGAACGGGGTGGTCGCGGCCGGCACGCAGGAGCACTCGGTGATCCACCAGTCCCGGTGCAGCAGGTCGGCCTGCGGGTCGTTGGTGAACGGGTACTGGTTGTACAGCCAGGCGTACTGCGAGGTGAGGGTCATGGTGCGGACCCGCTTGCGGTTCACCGCCACGTCCAGCGGCGCGGTGATGCCGCCGCCCTCGGGCGCGTCCGGGATGCTGTAGCGCACGGTGATCGCGTTTGCCGCGGCGGGCAGCACGAACTCCACGTGCTGGCCGGGGGTCAGCCGCACCGCCCGCCGGCCGGAGGCCTCCGACGGCAGCGTGTAGGCCGTCCGGTCGGGACCGATGACCTCGCCGTCGGTGTACGCGTTCTCCGCCTCCTGCTCGACGAAGTCGACGCGGGCGCCCCGGCCGGCGACCAGCGCCGGATCGAGGGCGGCCCGGGTCACGACCGGGCGTTGGCCGGAGCGGGCGGCCGGGTCGGCGGCGGCCGAGGTGGGCGCGCCGGCCAGCACGCCGACGGCGAGCGCCAGCGCGGTGGCGGACGCGACGGTTCGCGCGGGCCGCGCCCGCCGCGACGACCAGTGTGGACCAGGTCGGAGCAGCGGCGACCCGATTCTGTCGGTGCGGGAGAAAGCCGGCGGGACGGAACCGAACAGCGTGCGACGGGAGAGCGCCATGACAACCGCCCCTTCACCAGGCCGGCGAGAATTGACGGCCATCATGCCAGCGCTGGACACCACCTCGCAATAGGCCGACCAAGAAACGAAAGAACAAGCGTCTACATTGCAAAAACGGGAAACCGGCGGAGTTGTGGGGTCGGGTGCGGCGGCGGACACGGGGGCTTCCGCCGGATCCGTTCGGATCTTGAGCGCCCGGCCGGCTGCCCGCAGCACGCACCGACCCGGGCCGGGCAGCGGGCGTCGGTGCACCGGAGCGGTGGTGGCTCGCCGGCACGGGCCACAATGGCCCGGTGGATCCGGAGGAGGTGACGGCCGAGGCGGTCCGGCCGCTGCGCCGACCGGTGCTGGTGCAGCGCTGGGAGGATCTGGCCTTCCTGCACTGGCCGGTGGACCCGGCGGTGGTGGCGCCGCTGCTGCCGGCCGGCACCCGACCGGACGTCGTCGACGGGCGCACGTACGTCGGCCTGATCGGGTTCCGGATGGTCGGGCTCGGCCTGTTCGCCGGCCCGGGCCTGCCCTACCTGGGCACCTTCTGCGAGACCAACGTGCGGCTGTACAGCGTGGACGTCGCCGGCCGGCGGGCCGTGGTGTTCCGGTCCCTGGACGCGTCCCGGCTGCTGCCCGTCCTGGTCGCCCGGGCCAGCCTGCGACTGCCGTACCTGTGGTCACGGATGCGCTTGCGCCGCGACGGCGACGTGCTGACCTACACCAGCCGCCGTCGCTGGCCGGGGCCGCGCGGCGCAGCCACCGCGTTCAGCATCCGGGTGGGGGCCGCGATCGCCGAGCCGACGCCGCTGGAGCACTTCCTCACCGCTCGCTGGGGGCTGCACACCCGGGCGTACGGGCGCACGCTGCACCTGCCCAACGTGCATCCCCGGTGGTCGCTGCACCGCGCGGAACTGGTGCGCCTCGACGACGGGCTGGTCCGCGCCGCCGGCCTGCCCGACCCCGGGTCGGCGCCGGTCAGCGTGCTCTACTCGCCGGGCGTCCCGGTACGGTTCGGCAGCCCCGCCGTCGTCCGCTGACCGCGCCCTCCCGCGTCCGCCACCCGCGGGTCGCGGCGGCGCCGCCGCCCGTCGACCGGAACCTGTCCGAGGCGCCGCCCCGTGGTCCGGCGCGGCCCGGTTCAGGCAGCCGCGGGCCCGCCTCCTGCCCGGTCGTCGCCCACTCGTCGGCGACGGTCCCGCCCCCGGGTCCGCCGCAGGTCGAGGGCCGGGACTGGTGATTTCACCGATGCGGACGGCAACCGGCGCGCCGAAGACTGACTGACGTCGATATCCCCGACCTCAGGGAGTGCCCGACGTGTCCGCACCGACCACCACCCGTCCCCGTCCCCTCGCCCGCGTCACCCGGCTGGCCGTGGCCACCGTCCTGGCCGCCGCCGGGGTGCTCACGGCGGCTCCGGCGCAGGCCGCCGACAACCCGTACGAGCGCGGCCCCGCACCGACCGTCGCGCTGCTGGAAGCCAGCCGCGGCCCCTTCGCCACCGCCTCGCAGAGCGTCTCCTCGCTGAGCGTCTCCGGCTTCGGCGGGGGAGTGATCTACTACCCGACCAGTACCAGCGAGGGCACCTTCGGCGCCATCGCCATCTCGCCCGGTTACACCGCCGCCTGGTCCAGCATCAGCTGGCTCGGCCCGCGGATCGCCTCGCACGGTTTCGTGGTGATCGGCATCGAGACCAACAGCCGGCTCGACCAGCCGGACAGCCGGGGCCGGCAGCTGCTCGCCGCGCTCGACTACCTGGTGCAGCGCAGCTCGGTGCGGGGCCGGATCGACGGCACCCGGCTCGCCGTCGCCGGTCACTCGATGGGCGGCGGTGGCAGCCTGGAAGCCGCCGTCTCCCGGCCGTCCCTGCAGGCCGCCGTGCCGATCGCACCGTGGAACCTGGACAAGACCTGGTCGGACGTCCGGGTGCCGACGCTGATCATCGGCGGGGAGAGCGACAGCATCGCGCCGGTCTCCTCGCACTCGGTGCCGTTCTACAACAGCATCCCGGCTTCGTCCGAGAAGGCGTACCTGGAGTTGAACGGGGCGAGCCATTTCTTCCCGCAGACGGTCAACACGCCCACCGGCCGGCAGATGGTGGCCTGGTTGAAGCGGTTCGTCGACAACGACACCCGCTACGAGCCGTTCCTCTGCCCGGGCCCGAGCGGCTTCGAGATCGAGGAGTACCGCAACACCTGCCCGAGCGCCTGACCCGCCTCGGGGCAGCCGCCCACGCCCACCAAGCCGGCCCGTCGCCGCCGTACCGCGGCGGCGGGTCGGCGTCGCATCTGGAGTGCAGAATGCTCTGCCGCCTGCCGGGCCGGCAGCCTCCGTCCGTGACGGCGACGATCCAGGCGGATCGGGGGATATCGCCGTTCGGATACTGGCGGTGGGCATCGAAGGTATTGACGCGAGATCCGAGAAACGTACACTCCCAGTGTAAATAACGCCCCGCCGGAGCGAGGGATGGGTCAATGGAGCAAGGGCTCGCGCTGCACCACATCGGGGTGCGCTTCGGCGGCCTCACCGCCCTCGACGACGTCTCGCTGCGGGTGCCCCCCGGCCGGGTGGTCGGCGTGATCGGCCCCAACGGAGCCGGCAAGACCACCCTGTTCAACGTGGTCTGCGGCTTCGTCCCGCCGGACACCGGCACGATCACCCTCGACGGCCGGCCGCTGCGGCCCCGGCCGCACCGACTGACCCGGCTCGGCATCGCCCGCACGTTGCAGGGCACCGGGCTCTTCGCCGGGCTCACCGTGCTGGAGAACGTGATGGCCGGCGCCACCCACACCGCCCGCGCCGGTTTCCTCTCCGCACTGCTCGGCCTGCCGCGCAGCGACCGGGACGAGCGCCGGCTGCGCCGGCACGCCCTGGACGTCCTCGACAGCCTGGGCATCGCCGGGCACGCCGAGGCCGCGCCGGGCACCCTGCCGTTCGCCGTACGCCAGCGGGTCGCGCTGGCCCGGGCGCTGGCCGCGCGGCCCCGGCTGCTGCTGCTGGACGAGCCGGCCGGCGGGCTCGGCGGCGACGACATCGCCGAGCTGGCGGAGCTGGTCCGGCAGCTGCCCCGGCGGGACTCCGACCCCTGCGCGGTGCTGCTGGTGGAGCACCACATGGACCTGGTGATGTCGGTCTGCGACGAGATCGTGGTGCTCGACTTCGGCCGGGTCATCGCCGCCGGCACCGCGGACGAGATCCGCGACGACCCGGCCGTCACCGACGCCTACCTCGGCGCCGCCGTCGACGAGGCGGCGGCATGAGCGAGCGAATCACCGGGCTCAGCGGCCTGGTGTCCCGTGCCGGCCGGAAGCGGAGCGGAGTTCCGGCATGAGTGACGACGATCTGCTGGTGGTGCGCGGGCTGGTGGCCGGCTACGGCGCCGCGCCGGTGCTGCACGGGGTGGACCTCGCCGTGCCGGCCGGCACGATCGCCGCGGTGGTGGGGGCGAACGGGGCGGGCAAGACCACCCTGCTGCGCGCCCTCTCCGGCATGCTGCGCCCGCTCGCCGGTCGGGTCGCGCTGGCCGGCGACGATTTGCGCGGCGTACCGGTGGAACAGCTGGTCCGGCGCGGCATGGCGCACGTGCCGGAGGGCCGGGGCGTGGTCGGCGAGCTGACGGTGGACGAGAACCTGCGGCTCGGCGGGTTGTGGCGGCGCGACCGGGCCGACGCGACGCGCGCCCTGGACGAGGTGTACCAGCTGTTCCAGCCGCTTGCCCGACGCCGGCGGCACCTCGGCCACCAGCTCTCCGGCGGCGAACGGCAGATGCTCGCCCTCGGCCGGGCGCTCGTCGGGCGCCCCCGGCTGCTGCTGCTCGACGAGCCGTCGCTCGGCCTGGCGCCGCGGGTGGTCGCCCAGGCCATGGCCCTGCTGCGCCAGTTGCGCGATAGCACCGGGCTGACCGTGCTGCTGGTCGAGCAGAACGTGCGCAGCGCGCTGTCGGTCGCCGACCAGGGCGTGGTGATGGCGCTGGGCCGGGTGGTCAGCACCGCGCCGGCCGCCCCGCTGCGCGACGACGACGAGCTGCGCCACGCCTACCTCGGTTTCTGATCACCTCGTCCCCGCGGGAGGACTGTTGGACCGCTTCGTCTTCCTCACCCTCGACGGCCTGTCCCGGGGTGCGGTCTACGCCGCGTTCGCGCTGGCCCTGGTGCTCATCTGGCGGGCCGCCCGGATCGTCAACTTCGCCCAGGGCGCGATGGCCGTGGCCACCACGTACGTCGCCTACAGCGTGTCGGCCGCGACCGGCTCGTACTGGCTGGGTTTCCTGGCCGCGCTGGTCGCCGGGCTGCTGCTCGGCGCCGCTGTCGACCTGGCGGTGATGCGCTTCGTCGACCACCGGTCCCCGCTCAACCCGGTGATCGTCGCGCTCGGCCTGGTGCTGCTGATCCAGGCGGTCCTCGGCATGGTCTACGGCAACGAGTTCCTGCCCGCCGAGGCGCCGTTCTCCCGGTCCGCGCTGACCGTGGCCGGGATCGCCGTGCTCTCCCCGTACGACCTGTTCGCGTTCGCGGCGGTCGGGGTGGTGGTGGTCGGGCTGGCCTGGATCTTCACCCGCACGGCGGTCGGGCTGCGGATGCGCGCCGCGGCGTTCGCCCCCGAGGTGTCCCGGCTGCTCGGGGTCAACGTCGGCGGCATGCTCACCCTCGGCTGGGCGCTCGCCTCCGGGGTGGGCGCGTTGGCCGGCATGCTGGTCATCCCCACCGAATTGGGCCTGCACCCGCACGCGATGGACCTGGTCTTCGTCTCGGCGTTCACCGCCGCCGTGGTGGGCGGGCTGGACAGTCCACCGGGGGCGGTGGTCGGCGGGCTCGCGGTGGGCCTGCTGCTCTCCTACGTCAGCGGCTACGCCGGCAGCGACCTCACCCCGCTGGCGGTGCTCGTGCTGCTGCTGGCGGTGCTGCTGGTCCGTCCCGGCGGGCTGTTCGCCCCGGTCGCCGCGAGGCGGGTGTGAGCGCCACCCGGGCGGCCGCGCCGCCGCGCACCCCGGCGCCGGACGCCGGCGCCCGCCCGGCCGCGGGGCGCCGCGTCCCGACCCTGCTGCGCCACCTCGGCGTCGCGCTGGTCGCCGCGCTGCTGCTAGTGGTGGTGAGCTACGGCCTGGATCCGTTCCGCAACTTCCAGCTCGCGACCGTGGCGGCCTACCTCTGCGCCACCGCCGGGCTGACCGTGCTGACCGGGCTCAACGGGCAACTCTCACTGGGGCACGGCGCGCTGATGGCCACCGGCGCGTACACGGTGGCCTGCTGCCAGACCGCGTTCGCCGACGCCGGGCTCACCGGCGGCGGGTGGCTGGCCGTCTCGCTGGTCGCGGCGGTGCTGGCCGCGCTGGCGGTCGGCGCCGTGGTCGGGGCGGCCGCGGCCCGGTTGCGCGGCCCGTACCTGGCCGGGGTGACGTTGGCCGTCGCGGTGGTGGTGCCGGCGCTGACCGTCACCTTCGACGGCGTCTTCAACGGCGAGCAGGGGCTGTCGGTGCCGGTGGAGCCGCCGCCGGCCGCGCTCGGTGCGTACTTCCCCTACGAGCGCTGGCAGCTCTGGGTCGCCGCGGCGGCCACCCTGCTCGCCCTGGTGCTGCTGGCCAACCTGGTCCGCAGCCGGTACGGCCGCACCTTCCGGGCGGTGCGCGACGACGAGGTCGCCGCCCGCCTCGCCGGCATCCACGTGGCCCGCACCCAGGTGCTCGCCTTCGTGGTCAGCGCGGCCGGCGCCGGGCTGGGCGGCGCGCTGCTCGCCGTGCTCGCGCAGAGCGTCTCGCCCGGGGCGTTCTCGCTGACCCTGTCGCTCTTCCTGCTGATGGCGGTCGTCATCGGCGGCCTGGGCAGCCTCGCCGGCGCGCTCTGGGGCGCTGTCCTGCTGGTGGTCCTGCCCGACCTCACGCACAGCCTGACCGAGCAGCTCACCCTCTCCCCAGCCGTGGCCCAGCGGATGGAGGGCAACCTTCCGCTGGCCATCTTCGGGGTCACCCTGATCGTCGTCATGATCGCCGCACCCGGCGGTGTGCAGGGCCTGCTGGCCCGCCTCGGCCGGGCGCTGGCCGCCCGGCTGCCGGGTCGCCGGCGGTCCTGAACCGACCCGGGTCCCCGTCCGCACTCCGCTCCACCCCGCCACCCGCCAACCAGAACCGGACCGAGGAAAGGTCGGTGTCCCCATGCCACCCTCGACACGACGTGGTCTCGCGATCGCCACCACCATCGCCCTGCTCGCCACCTCCGCCGCGTGCGGCGGCGACGGCGGCGGGTCGTCGGGACGCGGGCCGGTGCCCGGCGTCACCGACACCGAGATCGTGGTCGGCACCCACATGCCGCTGACCGGCCCGGCCTCGGCCGGCTACTCCAAGATCGCGCCGGCCACCAAGGCGTACTTCGACTACGTGAACGCCAACGGCGGCGTGCACGGCCGGAAGATCACCTACAAGATCATGGACGACGGGTACAACCCGGCGAACACCCAGCAGGTGGTCCGCCAACTGGTGCTGCAGGACAAGGTCTTCGCGGTGCTGAACGGGCTCGGCACGCCGACCCACACCGGGGTGCTCGACTTCCTCAAGAGCAACCGGGTGCCGGACCTCTTCGTCGCCTCCGGCAGCCGCAGCTGGGACCAGCCGGACAAGTATCCGGGCACGTTCGGGTTCAACCCCGACTACACGGTGGAGGGCAAGATCCTGGCCAACCACGTGAAGACCGCGCTGCCCGGCAAGAAGGTCTGCTTCCTCGGCCAGGACGACGACTTCGGCCGGGACAGCCTGGCCGGGGTGGAGCAGGTGCTCGGCGCGGACGCGGTGGTGGCCAAGCAGACGTACGTCACCAGCAACACCAACGTGGCGCCGCAGATCGGCGCGTTCAAGGCCGCCGGCTGTGAGGTGGTCGTGCTGGCCACCGTGCCCGGCTTCACCGCCCTCGCCGTCGGCACCGCGGCCCGGCTGGGCTTCCGGCCGCAGTGGCTGGTCTCCAACGTCGGCGCCGACCACCCGACCCTGGCCAAGCAGCTCGGTGCCGCCGCGCCGCTGCTGGAGGGCATGATCGGCGTCAACTACCTGCCCATGCAGAACGACACGGCGAACCCGTGGATCCAGCTGTTCACCAAGGTGAACAAGGAGCACAACGGGGACGCGCCGTTCGACGGCAACACCGTCTACGGGATGGCCGTCGGCTACCTCTTCGTGCAGGTGCTCCAGGCCGCCGGCAAGGATCTCACCCGGGAGTCGGTGCTGGCGGCGGTCAGCAGGGGCGGCTACCAGGGCCCGGGGCTGGCGCCGCTGCGCTTCAGCGACACCGACCACTCCGGCTACGGCGGCGAGCGGCTGACCCGGGTCAGCGGCGGCGTGCAGGCGTACTTCGGGCCGGCGTACGAGACGGACGAGGGCGACGGCCCGGTGCGGGAGTACGCCGTCGCCCCGGTGGCCCCGCCGGCCAACGGGATCCCCGCCGCCTCCTGAGCCCGGTGCCGGGCGCGGTCGGCTCGACCGCGCCCGCGAGGGCCGGCCGGGCCCGGTCGACGCGGACCGGGCCCGGTCAGCTGAGCCGTTCGACGATCATCGCCATACCCTGGCCGCCGCCCACGCACATGGTCGCCAGCCCGACCTGCCGGTCGTGCCAACGCAGCGAGTTGAGCAGCGTCGTGGTGATCCGGGCGCCGGTCATCCCGAACGGGTGGCCGACCGCGATCGCGCCGCCGTTGACGTTGAGCCGGTCCCAGTCGACGCCGAGCTCGCGGGCGCTCGGTAGCACCTGGGCCGCGAACGCCTCGTTGATCTCGACCAGGTCGATGTCCGCGATGGACATTCCGGCGCGACGCAGCGCCCGCCGGGACGCCTCCACCGGCCCGAGCCCCATGATCTCGGGGGAGAGCGCGCTCAGGCCGGTGGCGACGATCCGGGCCAGCGGGGTGACGCCCAACTCCCGGGCCCGGACGTCGGACATCACGACGAGCGCGGCGGCTCCGTCGTTGAGCGGGCAGGAGTTGCCGGCGGTCACCGTGCCGTCCGGCCGGAACACCGGCGGCAGCGCGGCCACCGCCGCCAGGGTGACCCCGGGGCGCGGTCCGTCGTCGGCGGCGACCACCGCGCCGCCGGGTACGGTGACCGGGGTGATCTCCCGGGCCCAGAAGCCGTCGGCGATCGCCTTCTCGGCCAGCAGTTGCGACCGTACGGCGAACTCGTCCTGGCTCTCCCGGGAGATCCCGCGCAGCTGGGCCACGTTCTCCGCGGTCTGTCCCATGGCGACGTAGACGTCCGGCAGCTCGCCGTCGGCGCGCGGATCGTGCCAGGCCGGCGCCGCGCCGCCGGCCCGCGCGGCGGTCCGCGCCGTCGCGTCGCCGAACCGCGGGTTGGTGCTGTCCGGGTGCCCGTCGCTGCGACCCCGGTGGTAGCGGGAGACACACTCCACCCCGGCCGAGACGAACACGTCGCCCTCACCGGCGCGGATGGCGTGCAGGGCCATCCGGGTGGTCTGCAGCGACGAGGAGCAGTACCGGTTGACGGTGGTGCCGGGCAGGTGGTCGAGGCCGAGCAGGACGGCCACCACGCGAGCGAGGTTGTAGCCCTGCTCGCCGGCGGGCTGGCCGCAGCCGAGCATCAGGTCGTCGATCTCGGCCGGGTCGAGCTGGGGCACCTGGTCCAGGGCGGCCCGCACGATGGTGGCGGCCAGGTCGTCGGCGCGCAGTTCGCGCAGGGAGCCCTTGTTCGCCCGACCGATCGGTGATCGAGCGGCGGCGACGATGACGGCTTCCGGCATGGTGGGCGTCCTTTCCGAGGAAGTTATCTGCACTGACGGTGCGGTTATTTCGGCGACCGTGTCAACGGATTGTGAGATGGTCATCGGCATCCGTCGTTGACGAGCCGGTTCCCGGCTTCCTACTATCTGCATCGTGAATGCAGATTCAGGCCGATTGGTGGGTCGGGTCGCGCTGGTCACCGGGGCGAGCCGCGGGATCGGCCTGGCGGTCGCCCGCCGGCTGGTCGCCGAGGGCGCCCGGGTCGGCCTGACCGCCCGTCACCCGGAGCCGCTGGCGGAGGCGGTCGCCGAGCTGGGCGGCCCGACCCGCGCGGTTGCGGTGGCCGGTCGGGCCGACGACGCCGAGCACCGCCGGGCCGCGGTGCACCGGGTCACCGAGGCGTTCGGGCCGGTGGACGTCCTGGTCAACAACGTCGGCATCAACCCGGTCCACGGGCCACTGGCCGAACTGGACCTGGCCGCGGCCCGCAAGATCCTCGACGTCAACCTGGTCGGCACGCTCGGCTGGGTGCAGGAGGTCCGCGCCGCCGGGATGGCCGAGCGCGGGGGCTGCGTGGTCAACGTCTCGTCGATCGCCGGGCTGACGCCGTCGCCGGGCATCGCGTTCTACGGCGTCAGCAAGGCCGCCGTCAACCACCTCACCGCCTGCCTCGCCGCCGAGCTGGCCCCGGCGATCCGGGTCAACGCGGTCGCCCCGGCCGTGGTGAAGACCCGGTTCGCGGCCGCCCTGCACGAGGGCCGGGAGGAGGAGGTCGCCCGGGCGTACCCGCTGGGGCGGCTCGGCGTACCCGAGGACGTCGCCGGCGCGGTCGCCTTCCTCGTCTCCGCCGACGCGGCCTGGATCACCGGGCAGACCCTGGTCCTCGACGGCGGGGTCGGCCTCGCCGGCCGGATCGCCGGATGACCGCGCCGGCCGCCCCCCGCGGCCTGGTCGTGGCCGGAGCCGGCGTGGTCGTCACCGGCGCCGGGTCCGGCATCGGCGCCGCCCTGGCCACCCGGTTCGCCGCCGACGGCGCCCGGGTGGTGGTCAACGACGTCGACGCCGCGGCTGCCCGGGCGGTGGCCGCGCGGATCGGCGGGTACGCCTGCGCTGGCGACGCGGCCGACCCGGCCGCCGTGGCCGCCCTGGTCGGCTTCGCCCGGGACCGCCTCGGCGCGGTCGACCTGTTCTGCGCCAACGCCGGGGTGGCCCCGACCGGCGGGGCCGACGCCCCAGACGAGGCGTGGCAGCGGGCCTGGCGGGTGAATGTGATGGCGCACGTGCTGGCGGCGCGCGAGCTGCTGCCGCACTGGCTCGCGGCCGGTCGCGGCCGGCTGCTGGTCACCGCCTCGGCGGCGGGCCTGCTCACCCTGCTCGGCAAGGCGCCCTACTCGGTGACCAAGCACGCCGCGCTGGCCTTCGCCGAGTGGTTGCGGGCCAGCTACGCCCACCGCGGGATCACCGTCCAGGCGCTCTGCCCGCAGGGGGTGCGGACGCCGATGCTGGCCGCCGCCGACGGCACCAGCGCCGCCCTGCTCGACGCCACCGCGGTCAGCTGCGAGCAGGTGGCCGACTGCGTCAGCGCGGCGCTGGCCGACGACCGCTTCCTGGTGCTGCCGCACCCGGAGGTCGCCGCCTGGTACGCGCGCCGCGCCGCCGACCCGGACCGCTGGTTGCGGGCGATGAACCGCACCCAGCGCGACCTCGAACGGCGCGGCAGTGCCGGCCCCGAGCCCCACCGGAGCGCCTGATGGACTTCCGTTACGACGAGACCACCGAGCGGCTGCGCGAACGACTGCTCGCCTTCATGGCCGAGCGGGTCCACCCGGCCGAGTCCGTCTTCGCCGAGCAGGCGGCGGCCCGGGCCGACCCGTGGGCGGCCCCGCCGGTCGTGGCCGACCTGCAGGCCGAGGCCCGCCGCCGGGGTCTGTGGAACCTCTTCCTCCCCGGTGAGCACGGCGCGGGCCTGACCAACCTGCAGTACGCGCCGCTGGCCGAGATCACCGGCTGGTCGCCCGAACTCGCCCCGGTGGCGTTGAACTGCGCGGCGCCGGACACCGGCAACATGGAACTGCTGGCCCTGTTCGGCACCCCGGAGCAGCGGGAACGCTGGCTCATTCCGCTGCTGGACGGCCGGATTCGCTCGGCGTTCGCGATGACCGAGCCGGCCGTGGCGTCGTCCGACGCCACCAACATCGCCACCCGGATCGAGCGCGACGGCGACGAGTACGTGGTCAACGGCCGCAAGTGGTTCGTCACCGGGGCGCTCGACCCGCGCTGCGCGGTCTTCGTCGTGATGGGACGGACCGATCCCGACGCGCCCCGGCACCGGCAGCAGAGCCAGCTGCTGGTGCCGCGGGACACCCCGGGCGTCACCGTCCGCCGAGGTCTGCGCACCTTCGGGTACGACGACAGCGACCACGGCGGCCACGCCGAGATCGACTTCGTCGACGTCCGGGTGCCGGTGGGCAACCTGATCGGATCGGCGGGCGACGGCTTCGGCATCTCGCAGGCGCGGCTCGGGCCGGGCCGGGTGCACCACTGCATGCGGCTGGTCGGCATGGCCGAGCGGGCCGTCGAGCTGATGTGCCGGCGGGTGGCCGACCGGCACGCGTTCGGCGGGCCGCTGGCCGCGCAGGGGGTCATCCGGGACTGGATCGCCGAGGCGCGGGTCCGGCTGGAACAGGCGCGGCTGCTGGTGCTCAAGACGGCCTGGTTGATGGACACCGTCGGCAACCGGGCCGCGCACACCGAGATCCAGGCGATCAAGATCGCGGTCCCGGAGACCGTCCAGTGGGTGATCGACCGGGCCGTGCAGGCGCACGGCGCGGCCGGGGTCAGCCAGGACACGCCACTGGCCCGGCTCTGGGTGAAGGCCCGCGCGCTGCGGCTGGCCGACGGCCCGGACGAGGTGCACCGGCAGTCGTTGGCCCGTCGGGAGCTGCGCCGGCACCAGCCGGTCCGGCCGGCGGCCCGCGGCTAGACTCCCGAGGCGGTGGGGACGACGTGGCAGCGGTGAGAGGGAGAGCGCGGATGGGCGGGGCCGACGCGCCGGGTCGGGTCGACGGGCGGACCGCCCGGGCCGAGCGCACCCGGGCGGCGATCGTCGAGGCGCACCTCGCGCTCATCTCGGAGGGCGACCTGCGGCCGACCGGCGAGCGCATCGCCGAACGGGCCGGCATCTCGCTGCGCACGCTGTGGACCAACTTCAAGGACATGGAGACGCTCTTCGAGGCCAGCGGCGCGGAGGTGCTCCGCCAGCAGGACGCCGCGTACCGGCCGATCTCGCCCACGCTGCCGCTGGCCAAGCGGGTCGACGCGTACTGCCGGCAGCGGGCCCGGCTGCTCCAGCTGGTCGCGCCGTCGGCGCGGGCCGCCCAGATGCGCGAGCCGGTCTCCGCGCAGCTGCACCGTAACCGGCTCAAGCACATCGACCGGGTCCGCGACGAGGTCGAGCAGCTCTTCGCGGCGGAGCTGACGCAGGCCGGGCCGGGGCGGGAGCAACTGGTGCACGCGCTGGTCGCGGCGAGCATGTGGCCGGCCTGGTCGATGCTGCGGGACGGGCTGGGCCTGGGCGTGGACCAGGCCCGGGCGGTGATGGCCCGCACCGTGGGCGCGCTGCTGGCCGACGTTTCCGACCGCTGACCGACGCGCCCGGGGCTGTTGCCGGCTGGCCGCCGGGCCGGTTGGCCGCAGCAACGATTGGGCCGCCGCGCCGGTTGGCCGCCGCGCGGGTTGACCTGGGGCAGCTCGCGGGGAAACGACTCTTTCCTTCCGGTTTCCGATAGGTGACACTCGATGCATGGTTGCTGCATCGACAGTGCAATTAACTGGACTGCGGGGCCGCGACGCCGAATGTGCGGCCATCCGGCGGCTGCTCGACGGACCACCGGACGCCGGGGGCGCGCTGCTGCTGTGGGGCGAGCCGGGCGCGGGCCGCACCGCGCTGGTCGGCTACGCGCACCGGCAGGCCGGCGCCCGTACCGTGCTGGCCGGCGCCGGGCTCACCGAGGAGGCGGCGATGCCGTACGCCGGACTGCAGCGCCTGCTCGACCCGCTGCTGGACCGGGCCGACGCGCTGCCCGAACCGCAGCGCGGGGCGCTGCGGGCGGCGCTCGCCGGCGCCGGCTGCCCGGCCCACCGTCGGCTCGCCCTGTCGATGGCCGTGCTCGGGCTGCTCGCCGCCGCCGCCCGGGAGCGCCCACTGCTGTGCACCATGGACGACGTCGACCAGGGCGACCCGCAGACCGCCGAGGTGGTCGGTTTCGTGGCCCGCCGGCTGCGCGAGCTGCCGGTCGCCGTCCTGCTCACCGCCGGCACCGACGCGGTGGCCGGGGGAGTGCCCCGGCACCGGCTACGGCCCCTCGACGATCGGGCCGGCGCCGCCCTGCTGGCCGACCGGCTGCCCCGCCTCGACCCGGCGGTGGCGGTGGCCCTCACCGCCGTCGCCGGGGGCAACCCACAGGCCCTGGTCGACCTGGCCGAGGTGCTCACCCCCGGGCAGTGCCGGGGCGACGAGCCGCTGCCCGAGACGCCGCCGGTCGACGGCGCGCTGGGCCGCGGCTACCGCGCCCGGCTGGGCCGGCTGCCGGCCGACACCCGGCGCGTGCTGCTGCTCGCCGCGCTCGACCCGGACGGCGACCCGGCCACCCTGGCCCGGGCCGCGCGGGCCGCCGGCACCGCGGTCGAGGCCCTCGCCCCGGCCGAGGCGGCCGGCCTGGTCCGGGTCGACGCGCGGCGGGTCACCCTGCCGCAACCGCTGGCCCGCGCGGTGGTCGCGCAGAGCGCTCCGCTGGCCGCGCGGCGCGCCGCCCACCTGCTGCTCGCCGGCGTGCTCGACGGCCCCGACCAGCGGCTGCGTCGCGCCCTGCACCGGGCCGCCGCGGCGGAACCACCGGATCCGGCGGTGGCGGCGGAACTCGAGGCGGCGGCCGCCGGCGCCACCCCGGAGACCGCGGCGGCGGCGCTGGCCCGGGCCGCCGAACTCAGCGCCACGCCCCGGCAGGCCGCCGTTCGGCTGGTCGGTGCCGCCCGGCACGCCTGGACCGCCGGCCGACCACAGTGGGCCCGGCGGCTGCTGGCCGACCCCCGGGTGACCGGCCCGGTCGACCCGACCACCGCCGCCCGGGCCGAGCTGCTCCGCGGTGAGCTGGAACTGCGCTGCGGCGCGCCGTCGGCCGCCTCGGCCACCCTGCTGGCCGCCGCGGCGGCCGTGTCCGGCGTCGACCGGCTCGCCGCCCTCGGCGCGCTGGTCCGCGCCGGGGAAGCGGTCTGCTTCACCGGCGACCAGTACCGGTACGCCGAGGTGGCGCGTCGGGCGGCGGCGCTGCGCCGGCCCGGGGACCCGCCCGCCGCCGAGCTGATGACCGCGCTGGCCGCCGGGGTGGCAGCGACGCTGCGCGGCGACCACGAGCGGGGCGGGCCCGCGCTGCGCCGGGCCGTCGTCCTCGGCAACCGGTTGACCGGGCCGGCGCTCACCCCGACCGCGCTGACCTGCGCGGCGGTCGCCGGCCTGCTGGTCGCGGTGGACGGCGCCGCCCACCGGCTCGCCGAGCGCGCCGTCGAGCTGGCGCGCGCCCGCGGCGAGCTGTCCCTGCTCTCCCGGGCGCTGGAGCTGCGCGCCATCGCCGAGTACTGGCTGGGCCGGCACGACGCGGCGGCGGACACCTCGCGCGACGGGCTGCGGGTGGCCCGGGAGACCGGCCAGGTCAACTGCGCCGGCGTGCACCTGGGCATGCTCGCGGTGCTGGCCGCGGTACGGGCGGACCGGGACAGCAGCCTGCGCCGGATCCGGGAGATCGGAGAAGCGGCCGCGCCGTACAGCCGGCCCCGGGCGCTGGCGCAGTGGGCCCTCGCGGTGCTCGACCTGGTGGCCAACCGGCACGACGCCGCCGCCGCGCGGCTGACCGCCCTGGCCCGACCCGGCATCGGCCGGGGGCAGGTGCTGATCCAGGTGATGGCGACCCCGTACCTGGTGGAGGCCGCCGCCGGCACGGCCCACCGGCCGGCGGCCGCCGCCGCGCTCGCCGTCTTCGACCGGTGGGCCAGCAGCACGGCGAGCCCGTCCCGCCGGGCGCTGTCGGCGCGCTGCCACGCGCTGCTGGCGCCCCGGGGGAGCGCCGGGGCCGAGGACGGGTTCCGCACGGCGCTGCGGCTGCACCCGGCGGACGCCGGCGCGTTCGAGCGCGCCCGCACCGAGCTGCTCCTCGGCCGCGAACTGCGCCGCAGCCGCCGCCCCCGGGACGCCCGGGAGCACCTGCACACCGCCCGGGAGACCTTCGGCCTGCTCGGCCTGGCCGCCTGGGCCGAGCAGGCGACCACCGAGCTGCGGGCGGCCGGGGAGTCGGTCGGCACGCCCGACCTGCCGGCGGCGCGGCTGCTCACCGGCCAGCAGCTGCGGATCGCGGAACTCGTCGCCGAGGGGGCCACCAACCGGGAGATCGCCGCCCGGATGTTCCTGTCCACCCGTACCGTCGACCACCACCTGCGCAACATCTTCCACCGGCTCGGCATCCGCTCGCGTACCGAACTGGCCCGGGCGCTCTCCTGACGACCGCCTCGGCGGCCCGAGCCTCGGCGCCGGCCGCGCGGTCCCGGTCGTGCCGGTGGCGAACGGGGCGGTCAGGGCAGGACGACGGTGCGCGCGCCCTCGCCCCGGACCATCCGCTCGAACGCCGCCGCCGCGCCGTCCAGCCCGGTCCGGTCGGTGATCAGGGGAGCCAGGTCGAGGGCGCCGTCGAGCACGGCCCGGGCGAGATCCGGCACGTCCCGGTCCGGATCGGACGAACCGTAGACCGAGGAGCGCAGCGTCCGGGCCGAGTGGAAGATGTCCAGCGCGCTCAACCCCACCACGTCGTCCTTCGCGCCCATGCCCACCACGATCACCTGCCCGCCGCGCCGGGTGGCCCGCCAGGCGGTGCGGATGGTGGCGCCGCGTCCGACGCACTCCAGTGCGTGGTCGACGCCGCGCCCCCCGGTCCGCGCCCGGATCGCCTTGTTGAGCGAGTCGTCGGCGAGCAGGAAGTCGGTGGCGCCGGCCGCGCCGGCCAGCTCCGCCTTGGCCGGCGACACGTCGACCGCGAGCACCGGATCGGCGCCGGCGGCCCGGGCGGCGGACACCACCGACAGGCCCACCCCGCCGAGGCCGATCACCGCCACCGAGTCGCCGGGCGCCACCCGGGCGGTACGACGCACCGCGCCGACCCCGGTGAGCACCGCGCAGCCGAGCAGCGCCGCCGCGTCGAAGGGCAGCTCCGCCGGCACCGGGATGACCGCGTCCTGCGGCACCACCACCTCCTCGGCCAGCGCGCCGAGACCGAGCGTGACGTGCAGCGGCTCGTCGGTCGACGTCCGGCCCCGCGCGGCCGCCGGAGAGCCGGCCCGCTCGCAGAGCCACGGCTCGCCGTGCCCGCAGTACCAGCACTGCCGGCACGGTGGCGCCCAGTTGAGCACCACGTGCGCGCCGGGGGCGACCCGGTCGACGTCGGCGCCCGCCTCGACCACCACGCCGGCGGCCTCGTGCCCGAGCACCAGCGGGTACGGCGGTGCCAGGGTGCCGTTGACCATGGACAGGTCGGAGTGGCAGACCCCCGCGGCCCGGATGGCCACCCGCACCTCGCCGGACCCGGGGGCGGGCAGCGCCACCTCCTCCACCCGCAGCGGCTCGCCCACCGCCCGGGCGACCAGCGCCCTCACCGCTGGATGGCCTTGGTCTGCAGGTACTCGTCCAGTCCGTAGCGGCCCAGCTCGCGGCCGAGGCCGGACTGCTTGTAGCCGCCGAACGGGGCGAGCGGGTTGAACGGGGCGCCGTTGATGTCGACGGCTCCGGTGCGCAGCCGCCGGGCGACCCGCAGCGCCCGTTCCTCGTCGCCGGACCAGACCGCGCCGGCCAGTCCGTACCGGGAGTTGTTGGCGACGGCCACGGCCGCGTCCTCGTCGTCGACCGGGATGACCGCGAGCACCGGGCCGAAGACCTCCTCCTGGGCCAGCGCGCTGTCCGGGTCGACGTCGGCGATCACCGTCGGAGCGACGAAGTAGCCGCGCTCCGGCAGCGGGGCGTCCGGGCCACCGGCGACCAGCCGGCCGCCGTCGGCCAGCCCCTTGGCGACGTGGCCCGCGATCCGTTCCCGCTGGGCGGCGGAGACGACCGGGCCGAGCCGGGTGTCCGGGTCGAACGGATCACCGAGCCGGTAGCCCTCGGCCACCTTGGCGGCCAGCGCCAGCGCCTCGTCGTAGCGGTCCCGGTGCACCAGCATCCGGGTCCAGGCGGTGCAGGTCTGCCCCGAGTTGAGGAAGGCGTTGCCCACCCCGACCTTCACCGCGGCGGCCAGGTCGGCGTCGTCGAGGATCACGTTGGCGGACTTGCCGCCGAGTTCCAGCGCCACCCGCGCGATCCGGTCGGCGGCCAGGTGGGAGATCCGCCGCCCGGTGGCGGTCGAGCCGGTGAAGGAGACCATGTCGACGTCCGGGTGGGCGGCGATGGCCTCGCCCACCTCCGGGCCGGTGCCGGGCACCAGGTTGACCACCCCGGGCGGGAAGCCGGCCTCGTGGATCGCGTCGAAGAGCAGGTACGCGGTGAGCGGGGTCAGCTCGCTCGGCTTGAGCACCACCGTGCAGCCGGCGGCCAGGGCGGGCGCCAGCTTCGCCACCACCTGGTGCAGCGGGTAGTTCCACGGGGTGATCGCCCCGACCACGCCGACCGGTTCGCGGACGACCAGCGAGTTGCCGACCGGCTCCTCCGCCGGTGGCCGGCCGGCCAGGTCGACGTAGCTGCGCAGCACGGTCAGCGGCAGCCCGGCCTGCACCCGGACGGCGATCTTCAGCGGGGTGCCCAGCTCCGTCGCGACGGTGTTGGCGACGGTGTGGGCCCGCGCGGTGAGCGCGGCGTGCAGCCGGTCCAGCGCGGCGGCCCGCTCGGCCGGGGCGGTGTCGGCCCAGCCGGGGAAGGCGGCCCGGGCCGCCGCGACCGCGCGATCGACGTCGGCCGCCGTGCCCGCCGGCACGGTCGCCACGACCTCCTCGGTCGCCGGATTGCGCACCGCCAGGGCCTGCCCGGAGGAGGCGGCGACCCAGGCCCCGTCGAGGTAGATGTCGGTCCGTGCGAGATCCATAGCGCCCCTCACGTACGTCGGCCAAAACTAGCGGTGCAAGTTTTGACTCTAGTACGCCGTACCGGCCGACGGGAGGGGCGGCAGTGGCCCGATGTGCTCCTCGTAGGTGCGGGAGAGCCCGTCGATGAGCGCGTCGAGGCCGAGCGCGAAGGCGCCCTCGTCCACCCGCTGCTGGTGCTCGGCGAGCCGGTGCGCCTGGGTCAGGTGCGGGTACTGCTCGGCGTAGAGGCTCGGATCCTCCACGAAGCCGCGGGCGAACGAGCCGAGTGCCGAACCGGCGACGAAATAGCGCATCAGCGCGCCGATGTGGGTGGCCCGGGCGGGAGGCCAGCCCGCGTCGACCAGTCCACCGTAGACGGCGTCGGCCATGGCCAGCGCCGCCGGTCGGCGACCCGGCCCGCGGGCCAGGTACGGCACGATGTTCGGGTGCGCGGCCAGCGCCGCCCGGTAGGAGTGCCCCCACCGGCGCAGCGCCTCGCGCCAGTCGACGTGGCCGAAGAACGACACGTCCACCTGGCCGGTGACGCTGTCGGCCACCGCGTCGAGGATCTCGTCCTTGGTGGCGAAGTGGTTGTACAGCGACGGCCCGCGTACCCCGAGTTCGGCGGCGAGCCGGCGGGTGGAGAAGCCCTCCAGGCCCTCCGCGTCGATCAGCGCGGCGGCGGCCTCGACGATCCGCTGCCGGCTGAGCAGCGCCTGCCGCGGCCGGGGCATCCGTCCCTCCCTCGCTCGATGGTCCGCCGCAAACTCTGCCACAGCCGGGTCTGGACGGAATTAAACTTGCAGCGCTAGTTTATCGGCCATGGACCTTCAGCTCTCCGCCGAGCAGGCGGCGGTCCGCCGGCTCGCCGCGGAGTTCGTCGACCGCGAGGTGACCCCGCACGCGGCGGCCTGGGACCGGCGCGAGTCGGTCGCCCCGGAGATCGTCGGCAAGCTCGGCCAGCTCGGCTTCCTCGGGCTGACCATCCCCGAGGCCGACGGCGGCTCCGGCGGCGACCACCTCGCGTACTGCCTGGTGCTGGAGGAACTCGGCCGGGGCGACTCGGCCGTGCGCGGCATCGTGTCGGTGTCGCTCGGGCTGGTGGCCAAGTCGATCGCCGCGCACGGGACCCCGGCGCAGCGGGCACAGTGGCTGCCCCGGCTCTGCGCCGGCACCGCCCTCGGCTGCTTCGCGCTCACCGAACCGGACAGCGGTTCGGACGCCGCCGCGCTGGCCACCCGGGCGGTCCGCGACGGCGGCGACTGGCTGCTCACCGGCACGAAGACGTTCATCACCAACGGGACCACCGCCGACGTGGCCCTGGTCTTCGCCCGCACCGGCGGGCCCGGCCACCGGGGCATCACCGCGTTCCTGGTGCCGACCGACGCGCCCGGGCTCACCCGCCGGGAGATCCACGGCAAGCTCGGCCTACGCGGCCAGGCCACCGGCGAGCTGCGCTTCGACGGCGTACGGGTGCCGGACTCGGCGCGCCTGGGCGAGGAGGGCGGCGGCTTCCGGCTGGCGTTGGCCACCCTGGCCAAGGGCCGGATGTCGGTGGCCGCCGGCTGCGTCGGCATCGCCCAGGGCTGCCTGGACGCCGCGGTCGGCTACGCCGGGCAGCGCACCCAGTTCGGTAAGCCGATCGCCGGCCACCAACTCGTGCAGCAGCTGCTCGCCGCCATCGCGGTGGACACCAACGCCGCCCGGCTGCTGGTCTGGCAGGTCGCCGACCTGATCGACCGGGGCCAGCCGTTCGCCACCGAGGCGTCGATGGCCAAGCTGTTCGCCAGCGAGGCCGCCGTCCGCGCGGCGAACAACGCCGTGCAGGTCTTCGGCGGGTACGGCTACATCGACGAGTACCCGGTCGGCAAGTACCTGCGCGACGCCCGCGTCGCCACCCTCTACGAGGGCACCAGCCAGATCCAGCAGCTGCTCATCGGGCGCGCGCTCACCGGCGTGAACGCCTTCTGACCGCAAGGGAGCAACCGTGACCAGATTCGCCGACCGGGTCGCCGTCGTCACCGGCGCCGCGCAGGGCATCGGCGCCGCGACCGCGCGGCGGCTGGCTGCCGAGGGCGCCGCCGTCGCCGTGGTCGACCTCGACGCGGAGCGCAGCCAGGCCGTCGCCGACGAGATCACCGCGGCCGGCGGCCGGGCCGTCGGGATCGGCGCCGACGTGACCGACCCGGAGGCGGTCGCCGCGCTGACCGACCGGGTGGTGCGCACCTACGGCGGGCTGCACGTGCTGGTGAACAATGCCGGCATCACCCGTGACGACCTGCTGTTCAAGATGCCGTTGCAGCGCTGGGAGGCGGTGCTGACCACCAACCTGACCAGCATGTTCCTCTGCTGCCAGGCGGCCCAGCAGCACATGGTCGCGGCCCGCTACGGGCGGATCGTCAACCTCAGCAGCCGCTCCGCGCTCGGCAACCGGGGCCAGGTCAACTACGCGGCGGCCAAGGCCGGCGTGCAGGGCCTGACCGCCACCCTCGCCATCGAGCTGGGCCCGTTCAACATCACGGTGAACGCGGTCGCCCCGGGCTACGTGGCCACCGCGATGACCGCCGCCACCGCCCAGCGGGTGGGCGCCAGCCCGGAGGAGCACCAGCGGATGGTCGCCGAGCACACCCCGCTGCGCCGGGTCGCCCAGCCGGCCGAGATCGCCTCGGTGATCGCCTTCCTGGCCAGCGACGACGCCTCGTACGTCAGCGGCCAGACCCTGTACGTCAACGGCGGCGCGCGCTGAGGCGCGCGTACCAGCTCAGCATCCGGAGGGGACATGGACTTCGCGCTTTCCGACACCGAGCGGGCCATCCGCGACACCGCCCGCGACTTCATCACCAAGGAGGTCATGCCGCTGGAGCAGGAGCTGCTGCGGCGGGAACGGGCGCACCGGCCCGGGCTGGAACCGGGTGAGCTGCGCGAGTTGCAGCTCAAGGCGCGCGCGTTCGGCTTCTGGGGGCTGGCCACCCCGGAGGAGTACGGCGGCATGGACCTCTCGGCCGTCACCCAGTCGCTGATCTGGACCGAGATCGGCCGCTCGTTCGTGCCGTTCCGGTTCGGCGGCGAGGCCGACAACATCCTGTTCCACTGCAACGAGGAGCAGAAGCGCGAGTACCTGATCCCGACCATCGAGGGCGAGCGGCGCAGCTGTTTCGCGATCACCGAGCCGGGCGCCGGATCGGACGCGGCCAACATCAAGCTCAGCGCCCGCCGGGACGGCGACGACTGGATCCTCAACGGCGAGAAGACCTTCATCACCGGCGGCAACGAGGCGGACTTCGCCATCGTGATCGCGGTGACCGACCGGGAGAAGGGGGCGCGCAACGGCGGCGCCACCGCGTTCCTGGTGGACCGGTCGATGGGCTGGCGGTCGGAGTTCATCCAGACCATGGGGGAGGGCGGCCCGGCCTCGCTGGTGTTCGAAGACGTCCGGGTGCCCGGGCGCAACATCCTCGGCGAGCTGGGCCAGGGCTTCACCCTCGGCATGGAGTGGATCGGCAAGGGCCGCTACACCATCCCCTCGCACGCGGTGGGCATCGCCGAGCGCGCCCTGCGGATGGCGATCGACCAGGCCAACAGCCGGCAGACGTTCGGCCGGCCGATCGGCGAGAACCAGGCGATCCAGTGGATGATCGCCGACTCGGAGACCGAACTGGAGGCGGCCCGCTGGCTCATCCTGCGGGCCGCGTGGACGGTGGACCAGGGGATGGACCCGCGGCACGCCTCGTCGATGGCGAAGCTCTACGGCGCGGGCATGGTCAACCGGGTGGTCGACCGGGTGCTCCAGATCCACGGCGGGATGGGCTACACCCGGGAGCTGCCGATCGAGCGCTGGTACCGGCAGGTCCGGCTCTACCGGATCTTCGAGGGCACCGACGAGATGCAGCGGCTGATCATCGCGCGGGACCTGCTGCGCGGCTACACCAAGTTGGGCGGGCACCTGGCATGAGGATCTTCGCCTCCCTCGACGAGCTGGCCGCCGCGGTCGGTGAGACCATCGGCCCCGGCGACTGGCAGCGGGTCGACCAGAGCCGGGTCGACCTCTTCGCCGACGCCACCGACGACCACCAGTGGATCCACGTCGACCCGCAGCGGGCCGCCGCCGGCCCGTTCGGCGGCACCGTCGCGCACGGCTACCTGACGCTGTCCCTGCTGCCGGCGCTGGCCGGCCGCCTCTACCGGGTGCACGGGGTGCGGATGGGCGTCAACTACGGGCTGAACCGGGTGCGGTTCCCGGCCCCGGTGCGGGTCGGCAGCGCGATCCGGGCCAGCGCCACCATCGCCGAGGTGTCCCCGGTGGACGGCGGCGTGCAACTGGTCGCCGCGGTCACCGTGGAGAGCGACGCGGGCGGCAAGCCGGTCTGCGTCGCCGAGACGGTCAGCCGCCTCTACGCGTGAGTTCGCGCGCCGGCCGGGCCGCATGGCCCGGCCGGCGGCCGCACTAGAAGGCGTACCGGATGCGGCAGTACGGTGCCCGGGCAGCGATCAGCTCGGTCAGCGCGGCCACGTAGCGGCCCTTCTGGCCGGTGCGGTAGCGCACGTTCCAGCCGCCGGTCTGCGAGCGCTTCGGCTGCTGCAGGTCCGGGCGCCAGAGCAGCTCCTCGGCCTTCGGGTGCCAGCCGAGGTTGACCTCGTGCAGCCGGTCGTTGTGGGTGAGGAAGATGACCTCGGCGGCGAGCTGCGCCCGGGCCCGGGGCCCGATCCCGGCGTCGAGCTGGTCGAGCAGCTCCGCCCAGTCGTCCAGCCAGCCGTCGCGGACCACCACCGGGCTGAAGTTGACGTGCACCTCGTACCCGGCGGCGACGAAGTCGTCGATGGCGGCGATCCGCTCGGCGACCGGTGAGGTGCGGATGTCGAGCAGCTTGGCGTCCCGGGCGGGCATCAGCGAGAACCGGATCCGGGTCCGCCCGCGCGGGTCCCAGTCGAGCAGGTCCCGGTTGACGTGCTTGGTGGCGAAGCTGGCCTTGGCGGTGGGCAGGTCGCGGAAGCAGGTGACCAGGTCACGGACGGTGTCGCTGACCCGGGCGTCCAGCGAGCAGTCGGAGTTCTCGCCGATGTCGTAGACCCACGCGTGCGGGTCGCACTGGTTCGGGGTGTCCTTCACGCCCTGCCGGGCGACGTGCCGGGACAGGTAGCCGGTGATCCGCTCGATGTTGGCGAAGACGGTGATCGGATTGCTGTAGCCCTTGCGCCGGGGCACGTAGCAGTAGGCGCAGGCCATCGCGCAGCCGTTGGCGGTGGACGGGGCGATGAAGTCGCTGGAACGGCCGTTGGGCCGGGCGGTGAGCGATTTCTTCACCCCGAGGACCAGGGTCTCGGTCTTGATCCGCACCCAGCGGGCCACGTTCGTCTCGTCGCCGTACAGCTCCGGGATGCGGGTGTGGCTGTCGATCTCGATCCGCTCGGCGTCGGGGAAGCGGGCCAGCACCTGCTGGCCGCGCGGGAGCGCGGCGGCCTCCGGCTCCACGAAGATCCGCCGGATGTCGAGCAGCCGGGACTGCGGGACGACGTCGGTCACGAACCAGTACAACTGCGGACCGACCGCCCGTCTTCCCGCCGGTGGCGACGTTTCCCGTCGGGCGTGCCGGGTATCCGCCGCCATGCCCGCACTGCCCCGCCGAGGCCGCTGACGTGCCCGAAGGGCACCTGATCCACCGGTACGCCCGCGAGCAGCACGCCGCGCTCGCCGGGCAGGTGCTGGCGGTCTCCAGCCCGCAGGGCCGGTTCGATCCCGGCCCGTACGACGGGCGCCGGCTGCACGCCGTGGAGGCGTACGGCAAGCATCTGCTCTACCACCTGGACGGCAGCCCGACCCTGCACGTGCACCTCGGCATGCGCGGGCTGTTCCTGCGCTACGACGACCCGACCGCCGCCCCGCGCGGCGGGGTGCGGCTGCGGCTGGCCGGCGCCGCCGTCGCGTACGACCTGATCGCCCCGATCCGGTGCGAGCCGCTTCCACCTGGCGGTGAAAGCGCGCTGCGGGCCGCGCTCGGGCCGGACCCGCTGCGCGCCGACGCCGACCCGGTGCAGGCGGTCCGCCGGCTGGCCGCCGCGCGGGGCGCGGTCGGCGCCGCGGTGCTCGACCAGGCGGTCTGGGCGGGCATCGGCAACGCCTGGCGGGCCGAACTGCTCTTCCTCGCCGGCCTGGATCCGGACACCAGGGACGTCGGGCCGGAAACGGCCCGGCGGCTGTGGGACCTCGCGGTGCGGTACCTGGCCCTGGGCCGGGACGCCGGCCAGGTGGTCAGCGACCCGGCGGCCCCGGACGAACGGTGGGTCTACAAGCGGCAGGCGTGCCGGCGCTGCGGCGCTCCGGTGCGAGTCTGGGACCTGGGCGGGCGCTCGGCGTACGCCTGCCCGGTCGACCAACCCCGCGGCTGACCCGGCCGGCGGCGGGGCTCAGCCGGCCCGGACGGGGGCGGCCGCCGCACGCCGGGCCGGCTCCGCACCGGCGCCCGCCGACCCGGCGGCCCGGTTCGACCCGGCCACCTCCGCGACGGCCTCCTCGACGGTGTCGAAGACCGGGAAGAGCCCGTCCACCCGCATCGTGTGCAGCACCGTGCGGATGTAGCGGGACGGCGCGGCGAGGCACAGCACCGCCCCGCGCTCGCGGGCGTCCCGGTGGGCGCGGACCAGCAGCCCGAGCCCGGTGGAGTCGATCAGGTGGACCCGGGCCAGGTCGACCACGACGTGCCCGCGCACCTCGACCGCGCCGTGCAGCGCCGCCCGGAGCGCGTCGCCCCCGTCCAGGTCGATGTCGCCCGCGACGCTCACCACCGGGACGTCCTCGAGGTAGTCGATGCCGAGCACCTCGCCGGGCTGGCCGCCGTCGGTGGGGTCGGTCGGGTCGGGCGGCAGCGGGGCGCAGCGCGGGCAGCGGTGCGGCCCGGTGGCGAAGGGCGAGCCGCTCCAGCCGTGCTCGGACACCAGGGTCCAGACCACCTCGGCGTCCGGCAGCACGCAGGCGGTCGCCCGGACGGTGTCGCCGCAGGCGTCGCAGATCAGCGTCATCAGGTTCTCGTCGGGTACGACGGTCATGTCCTCTTCCTCGCGTTCTGCCCGGGCCCGGCGGCCCTCGCGTCCCGGTCGCCGCCCCGCCGGCGTCCGTCGGGCGGGCCGCCGGAGCGGCCGGTCCGGCCCGGCGGCGGGACGGCCGGGCCGGGAAGCCCGGATCAGGTCGGGTCGGATCCCTCGCGTCCAGTGGTGAGCGCGACCAGGGCGACGCCGGCCACGGCCGACCCGACCTGCACGACGAGGTCGATCGGGCCGAAGCGGCCGCCGGCGTCGGCCAGGCCGACCACCACCGTGCCCAGCACCGCGGTGACCACCCCGACCACCAGCGCCAGCCAGACCGGGACGGCCCGCAGGCCCGGTACGGCGAACCGGCCCACCGCCCCGACGGCGAGGCCGATGGCCACCGCCGTGCCGAGACCGGTCGCGGTCATGCTGTCCTCCTCGGTACTCGGCCCGCGGCCGCTGGCGCGGGCGATCACGACGGCGAGGCGACCGCCGCCCTGCCGTACGGGCGACCGTTCGGGCCGCTGGAGCGGGCCGCCCCACCGGTCGGCAGGGGGG
>NZ_QGSW01000099.1:0-2890 GCF_003176715.1 Micromonospora sp. S4605 | reverse complement strand
ACCCGGCCCACCTGGCCCACCGTCCCGGCAGTCCCGGCCGAGCCCACCGTGCGGCTCGCCCCCGAGTCCGCCGAGCGTCCGGAGCCGGTCGAGCCAACCGTCCACCTGGCCCCGCCGCCGAGGCAACCGGGCGGAGCGGAGCCGACGGTGCACCTGGGTGTGGGGGAGTCGACGGTTCAGCTGGGCGGTGCCGAGCCGACGGTCCGTTGGGGCGCCGCCGGGTCGACCGGTCATCGGGCGGGTGGATGGACTCCGCCGTCGGCGGGGGAGTCGACAGTCGACATGGGCGCGGCCGGTCGCCCCGGTCCGGCGGCCTGGCCGGCCGCGGCGGAGTCGTCCCAGCCGACCCATCCGACCGGCGGGGCCACCACCGCCGCCGGGACCGGCACGCTCTACGGCCCGCGTACCGTCGCAGCCACGCCCGGCAGCACCGGTCCGGCCGGCGCGACCACACCGGGCGGAACCGGCACGCCCACGTCGGGCAGGGCCGGCGCGCCCACGCCTGGCAGGGCCGGCGCGGCCGCCGGGGCATCCGGTGCGGCTGCCGTACCGGCCGGCGGCGAGGTGCGGTTCGGCCCCGGCGTCCCGGCCACGCCGCCGGCCGCACCGGCCTGGCCGGCGCCGCCGCCGCGACGCCCACGGTCGGTCTGGCGGACGGTCACCTCGGTGCTGTCCACTCTGCTCACTCTGGCGCTGCTCGCCGCCGTCGGAATCTACCTGTGGCAGCGGATCAGCCCGCTGGAGATCACCGGGGTGACCGTGGCCGTGCCCGAGCCGGCCGGTGACCGGTGTGACGTCACCGTCGACGTGGTCGCGACCGTACGCACCAACGGGCGGGGCGGGGTCATCGAGTACCAGTGGCTGCGCTCCGGCAGCCCGCCGAGCAACGTGCTGACCGAGCGGGTCGGCCGGGGGCAACGCAGCGTCGACCTGACGCTGGAGTGGACGTTCACCGGCGTCGGGAGCACCCGGCAGACGGCCACCGTCAACATCACCTCCCCGGCGCCGATGCAGGCGCAGACCGAGGTCGCGTACGACTGCCGACCGTGACTCCCGGCGCCGCCGCGCCCGGGTTTCCGGCGGATCCCCACGGGGTAGGTCGGCCGGGACGAACCGGTGCTGTGGAGGATTCGATGCGAGACAACTTCGGTGACGCCGTGGGGGACGCCCTCCGTTCGGTGCTGCTCTTCCTGCCCAAGGCCGTCGGCTTCGTGGCCATCCTGGTGGTCGGCTGGCTGGCGGCGAAGGCGCTGCGCAAGCTCGTGGACAAGGTGCTGGAGCGGGTCGGCTTCGACCGGGCCGTCGAGCGCGGCGGCATCCGCCGGGCACTGGCCCGGTCGCGGTACGACGCCAGCGACATCGTCGCCAAGCTCGTCTACTACGGCGTGCTGCTGGTGACCCTGCAACTCGCGTTCGGCATCTGGGGACCGAACCCCATCTCGGACCTGATCGCCGGGGTCATCGCCTGGCTGCCGCGTGCCTTCGTCGCGATCGTCATCGTGGTGGTGGCCGCGGCGATCGCCAACGCGGTCAAGGACATCATCAGCGGCGCCCTCGGCGGGCTGTCGTACGGCCGGATCCTGGCCACCATCGCGTCGGTGTTCATCCTCGGCCTGGGGATCATCGCCGCGCTCAACCAGATCGGCGTGGCCACCGCGGTGACCACCCCGGTGCTGATCGCCGTGCTGGCCACCGTCGGCGGCATCCTGGTCGTCGGCGTCGGCGGCGGACTGGTCCGGCCGATGCAGAGCCGGTGGGAGTCCTGGCTGACCCGGGCCGAGCAGGAGTCCCAGGCGATCGCCACGCACGCCCGGGCGTACCAGGCCGGCCGCCGGGACACCGCGGCCCGGCTGGCCGAGTCGGCGCCCGCCGCGGGTGCGGCCGGCGGTGACCCGGAAGCCACCCAGGTGGTGCCCGCCGCGCCCGGCCACCCCGGAGCGGCCGCCGCGGCGCAGACCGACCCGGACGCCACCCAGCCCACGCCGCGCGGCGCCACCATCCCGGCGCAGCCGACCGGTGACGACGCCGAGGCCACCATGGTCATTCCGCCGGTGGACCGCGACCGGCGCTGACCCGTCGCCGACCGGCCGGGGTGGGATCCGTCGGATCCCACCCCGGTGCGTGTCCGGCGAACTGGCATGACCGGCCCGGCCCGGTCCGACTACCATCGCCGCATGACCTGGCGATGTTGATGCTCCGCTAGAGGCCACTGCCGTGGGCCGCCGCGGTCGCCGTACGTCCGGCGTCCGTTTCGTCCTTCCGGGAAGGCCTCATGACTCCCATCTCCGCGCGCGTGCCCGATCCGCGTGTCCGCCGGCTGGCGGCCACCCTCTACGGGTACGCGTTCCTCAGTGAACTCGTCCTGCTCTATCCGGTGTACGCGCTGCTGTTCAGCGACACCGGACTGTCCGTGTGGCAGATCAGCTCGCTGTTCGTGATCTGGTCGGCCAGCAGCATCCTGCTGGAGGTGCCCTCCGGTGCCTGGGCCGACGCGGTCTCCCGCCGGCTGCTGCTCTGCCTCGCTCCGCTGGTCAGCGCCGCCGCCTTCGCGCTCTGGGTGATCGTCCCGTCCTACCCGGCGTTCGCGGTCGGCTTCGTGCTCTGGGGCGCCGGTGGGGCGCTCGCCTCCGGCGCGCTGGAGGCGCTGGTCTTCACCGAACTGGACCGCCTCGGCGCGGCCGGCCGGTACGCCCGGACCATCGGTCGGGCACGTACCGCCGAGACGCTCGCCCTGCTCGCCTCGGTCGTGCTGGCCGCCCCGGTGCTCGCCGTCGGCGGGTACCCGGCGGTCGGCGCGGCCAGCGTGCTGGCCTGCCTGCTCGCCGCCGCCGTCGCCACCCGGTTCCCGGGAAACCGCACCCCCGCCCCGGTCAGCCCCGCGCCGAGCGGC
>NZ_QGSW01000197.1:0-2997 GCF_003176715.1 Micromonospora sp. S4605 | reverse complement strand
CGGCAGAGACCGTGGAGAGCCGGATGCGGGGCCAACCCGCACGTCCGGTTCGGTGAGCGGCCTGGAGAAACGGACCGGGACAACCCCGAAACCGCGCTCCAGGCCGACTCTACTGCGATCTGTCCGGCGGGCAGGGCCTGCTCGCCCAGGTCGAAGGCCGCACCACCGCCGCGGTCACCGGCTGGCTCGCCGCTCGTCCGCAGGCCTGGCGGGACCAGGTCCGAGCCGTGGCGATCGACATGTGCACCGTCTTCAAGGCCGCGGTCCGCCAGGTGCTGCCACACGCGGTGCTGGTGGTCGACCACTTCCACGTCGTGCAACTGGCCAACCGGGCTGTCACCGAGGTCCGCCGCCGGACCACCCTCACCCAACGGGGACGCCGCGGCCGAGGCACCGATCCCGAATGGCGACTCCGGAACAGACTGACCCGCTCCGCCGCCCGTATGCACGGCAAGCACGTCGACCGCCTGGTCGACACCCTCGACGCCCTGCCCACAGCCATCGGCACCCCGATCCTGACCGCCTGGAACGCGAAAGAGGACCTGCTCGACCTGCTCGCCACCGCCCGCACCCAGCCCGACCGCGAACACGTCCACCGACTGCTGCACCGCTTCTACGCCCGCTGCGCCACCTCCGACCTGCCCGAACTCCACCGACTCGCCACCACGATCGAGACCTGGTGGCCGCAGATCCTCGCGTTCCTGCATACCGGCATCACCAACGCCGGGTCAGAAGGCACCAACCGCGTCATCAAGACAATCACCCGCGACGCCTACGGCTTCCGCAACCCCGAGAACCAGCGCCTACGCACCCGTGCCGCTACCACCCGACGCCACCGCGGACACCTCAACCCCGCTTAACTTCGAGGAGCCCCGATAGGGTCCGGGCCACCGTCAGCAGAGCATCTGATCCGTAGACCGATGCCCGTCTATAGGCATGGTCGGGCTGGTCAACCGTCCGCCTCAGTCCCGCCCGGTCCGCGCGGGTCCCCACCGATATCAGCAGGTCCAGGCTTCACATTAGGTTCCGTCGATCGCTGTTCCCTTCAGACGAGACCCGGAATCCGAGCAAGTTCCTTCACGTCCGGATCAGTTCCCCGATGTCCGAGCAGCCACCGAGCAGCCATGGATCGTCGATCCCGACGCTGAGCCCTGAACTACCGAGACGTGCGGCAACCTCCAGGGTCAGCTCGCGGAGTTGCCAGATCAGCGAGATCTTCCACATCGGGGTCCGGGTGGCTGCGTAGGTCATCGTGGGCGGCGGAGTCGTCGAGGCTGTTTTCGAGCCGACGACGCTGAGTAGCCGCGTTGTCCGACAGCTTTCCCAAGCTGCATGGCGAGCCCGGGCGAACGGCCGTCATTCGTCTTTGAAGAACGCTGTCTTGAACAGGTCGGCGGCGTCGATGAGCTCGGCTGTGGTGACCTCGAGCTCGCCCCTGGTGACCGCGTCGTTACCGTCCTCTGTCAGGACCCACGTCACGGACACCAACCTCGCTTGCGGGTCCCGCGCGAGGATCACGTAGTCGTCCTGGTCGCTCATCCATGGCACGTTGGGCCGGAACGAATCCGGCGTGAGCACGACCTCGGCGTCGTCGCCTCGATTGGTCCATACGACGGGGTACCCGCGCGGCGTGACCCGAAGTTCGCCGGGATCGAATCCGGTCCCGAACGGGTCGTGCCGTCGCATGACGGGCTCGACAACCTTCTCGAAGTCGGCATCGTCAGCCTCGCGGTAGTCAAAAGCTTCACAACCATGAAAGGTCACGATGAGATGGGGCTTCGCGACGAACCGGTCGCGGCTGACGACCCTGATTCCGACGCCAGGCAGACCGACGCCGAGGAAGTGCTCTCGCCCATGCGCGATATGGGCGGACTTCTCACTCCGCCACGCGTCCAGACGTGCCGCTCGCTCTTCTGCCGTCGGCGGCCGCCCCACTGAGAGGATGCTTCTTGCTAGGAACGCTGACGTGGACGCGAGAGTGCTCGTCTCCGGCTCGTGCTGCTTGCTGAACTCTTCTTCTTCGAACTCGTACAGGCGCTCCAGCACCTCGTCAACGCCGTCAACGCGCCCGATGGAGCCGAGGATCTCCACGTCGAGATCGATCGGTGCTCTGCCGCCTCCGCGAGCTCGCTCGATGAGAGCAAGCAGCTCGCCGGCCCGGGCCGGGCGGGTGTTGCTGGTTCCCCGCACGTAGACCGCACCGTCCTCGAGACTGTCCCGACGGTCATCTCTCTGGAAGCTCTTGTGACACGGGAAGATCGGCTGACCATCCTGCGGCGGCTGCGCGATGACGAACAATACCTCACGATCGTCGCCGACGCCGATCCTCCCGAATTCAAACGCGGGGAACTGCGACCCGAGATAGGGACGGAGCCGGTCCTCCAGCTCGTGAGCCTCGACGCCACGGGGGACGCCCGGCGTGCTGCCCTTCCGCGCGCCGATGACCAGCACCGCGTAGCCGTGGAAGTGCCGTGCCGCCTCACGCGGACGTCGGTTGGCCGCTCCCAGCAGGAACTTGGCCACCTTCGCCACGCCGGCCTTGCTGTTGAGGTCGAGGCTGCTCTTGACCTCGAGGTAGGTTGTCTCGGCCTCGTCGCCGACGGCGACCACGTGGTCGAGAATGCTCCGCTGAGCGCGCTCACCGAGAGGGATGACGTCGGTCGCAAGCGTCACGGGCTTCGGCTCTGGCGGCATAGCTGCGGCGGGATCAGCAGGCATAGGTCGATTGTCCCACCCACCGCCGACGCCACAGTATGTCGAAAGTCGGGCTGATAAGGAGCTCGGACACACACGCATCACCAAATGGCCTGGAAGCTTCGTGTGTCGGTGGCCCCGGCCATACTCGGAACATGTGCAGCGATCGTCGTTAGTACTCCAGCCGGGGATCGTGATCACGGCTCGATGAGGGCTTGTCGGGCGTAGTGGCTGGTCATGGCTCTGGCTTGGTGGCGGCGTCGGCGGATGGACCAGAGCAGCGGGTCGTAGCGTCGGCGGGTG
>NZ_QGSW01000072.1:0-3012 GCF_003176715.1 Micromonospora sp. S4605 | reverse complement strand
CCCGCCGCACACCCGGCCGGGCACCGCCCCGCCCCGTCGGGAGGCCGCTCCTACACGGAAAGAGTGGCCACCCCGGACGGAATGGCCACTCTTTCGGTGTACGTGCGCGGGTCGTCACCCCGCCGACGGGGGTGGGTCAGCCGTTGGCGGCGATGTCGTCGACCAGGTGGACCAGGGTGCGGACCGGGACGCCGGTGCCGCCCTTGGTCCAGTAGCCGGTCGGCTCGCCCGAGTGGTAGCCCGGCCCGGCGATGTCGATGTGTGCCCAGGCCACGTCGTCGGCGACGAACTCGCGCAGGAACACCCCGCCCTGCAGCATGTGGCCGGCCCGGTCCATCCCGGCGTTGACCTGCGAGATGTCGGCGACGTCGGAGTCCATGCCCTTGCGCACGTCGTCCGGCAGCGGCATCGGCCAGGCCGGCTCGCCGGTCGCCTCGCCGGCGGCCTTCACCCGCTCGCACAGCTCCGGGCTGCCCATCACGCCGGCGATCTTCTTGCCCAGCGCGATGACCTGCCCGCCGGTCAGGGTGGAGGTCTCGAAGAGGTAGTCGCAGCCGTCCGCGCAGGCCCGGGCGATCGCGTCGGCCAGGATCATCCGGCCCTCGGCGTCGGTGTTGAGCACCTCCACCTTCTTGCCGTTGAACATGCTGATCACGTCGCCCGGCCGGTACGACGTGCCGGACGGCATGTTCTCCGCCATCGGCAGGTACCCGGTCACCGCCACGGACGGCTTGAGCGCGGCGATCGCCAGCATGGCGGCGCCCACCGCGGCGGCCCCGGCCATGTCGGACTTCATCTCCCACATGCCCTGCGCCGGCTTGATCGAGATGCCGCCGGTGTCGAAGGTGATGCCCTTGCCGACCAGCGCGACCCGCTTGCCGGTGCCGCCACCGGCCGGGGTGTAGCTCAGCTTCACCAGTCGCGGCGGAGCCTCCGAGCCCTGGCCGACGGCGATGATGCCGCCGTAGCCGCCGGCGCGCAGCGCCGCCTCGTCCAGCACCTCGACCTCCAGCCCGGCCTCCCGGGCGGCGGTGGCCACCGCGTCGGCGAAGGCCGGCGGGCGCAGCTCGTTCGGGGCCGTGTTGACCCAGTCCCGGCTGCGCCGGACGGCGTCGGCGACCGCCTGGGCGCGGGCCACCTCGGCCTGGGCGGCGGCGTCGCCCGCGTCCGGCACGGCGACCAGCACCTCGGCCACCGGCTCCCGGCGGGTCGGCTGCGGCCGGGTCTTGTAGCCGGCGAACCGGTAGCCGCCGAGCAGCGCGCCCTCGGCCACCGCGCGCAGCGCGGTCGCGGCGTCGGCGTCGTCGGGCACCGGCAGGGCGAGCGCCACCCGGGGCGCGCCGGCCAGGGCTCGGACGGCCGCGCCGGCGGCGCGGCGCAGGGTCTCCGGAGCCGGGGCGGCGCCGGAGGGCTCCGGGCCGAGCCCGACGGCGGCGACCAGCGGGGCGGTCACCGTGCCCAGGGTGGCCAGCTTGACCACCTCGCCGGGGCCGCCGGTCGCGCCGAGCAGCGCCAGCGTCTCGGTCAGCTTGCCGTCGAAGGCGGCGGCGATGCTCTCCGCGCCACTGGCGAGCAGCAGGGTGCCGGCGAGGCCGCTGGTGGCGTCCTGCTCTCCGGTCTGGCTGTGCACGCCGATCACGATCGCGTCGACGGCAAGCTCGGCGGGGTCGGTGTCGACCAGGCTCAGGGTGGTGCTGGGCGATGTCACTGAAGCTACTCCGGGCGGGCCGGGCCGGCCGCGTCGTCGCGTACCGGCGATGAAGGTCTCCGGCGGACCGTACCCGCCGGATGTCGGGGCTGTCCCGCCGACGGCTCCGGCGGGTCCCGCCGATGCTAACCAGCCGGTGGGCTGCCGGTAAGTTGCCACCCATGACCGACGTGACCTCCGAGGCCGCCGCGACCCGGCTGCGCCGTTCCCCGCTGCACGAGCGGCACACCGCTCTCGGCGCCAAGTTCGCCCCGTTCGGTGGCTGGGAGATGCCCCTGGAGTACGCCGGCGGCGGGGTGCTCAAGGAGCACACCGCGGTGCGTACCGCGGTCGGCGTCTTCGACGTCTCGCACCTGGGCAAGGCGCGGGTGGCCGGCCCCGACGCGGCGGAGTTCGTCAACGCCTGCCTGAGCAACGACCTGGGCCGGATCGGGCCGGGCCGGGCGCAGTACACGCTCTGCTGCGACGACGCCACCGGCGGCGTGGTGGACGACATCATCGCCTACCTGCACGGCGACGACCACGTCTTCCTCATCCCGAACGCCGCGAACACCGCCGAGGTGGTGCGCCGGCTGCGCGCCGCCGCGCCGGCGTCGGTCACGGTCACCGACGAGCACGAGGCGTACGCGGTCCTCGCCGTGCAGGGGCCGCGCTCGGCCGACCTGCTCGGCGCGCTCGGCCTGCCCACCGGGCACGAGTACATGAGCTTCTCCACCGCCACCCTCGACGGGGTGCCGCTGACCGTCTGCCGCACCGGCTACACCGGCGAGCTGGGCTACGAACTGGTGGTGCCGGCCGAGCACGCCGTCGCGGTCTGGGACGCGCTCTTCGCCGCCGGCGCGACGTACGAGCTGCGCGCCTGCGGGCTGGCCGCCCGGGACACCCTGCGCACCGAGATGGGGTACCCGCTGCACGGGCAGGACCTGTCGCTGGAGATCAGCCCGGTGCAGGCCCGCTCCGGCTGGGCGGTCGGCTGGGACAAGCCGGCCTTCTGGGGCCGGGACGCGTTGCGCGCCGAGAAGGCGGCCGGCCCCCGGCGTACGCTGCGCGGCCTGGAGGCCGTGGACCGGGCCATCCCGCGCCCCGGCATGACGGTGCACGTCGGCGACACGTCGGTCGGCGCCATCACCAGCGGCACCTTTTCGCCGACGAGGAAGCAGGGCATCGCCCTGGCCCTGCTCGACACCGCCGCCAACCTGGCCGACGGCGACCTGGTCGAGGTCGACATCCGCGGCCGCCGCGCCCAGATGCGCGTCACCCGTCCCCCCTTCGTCCACCCCTCGGTCAAGTAACCCCCCGGGGAC
>NZ_QGSW01000310.1:0-3012 GCF_003176715.1 Micromonospora sp. S4605 | reverse complement strand
GTACGGAGGCGTTGCAGGTCGGCGCCGAAGCGGACCAGGTCGGCCGGGGCGACCGGGGTGGCCGGGGAGCCGAGCACCAGGGCGCTGGCCTCGGCCGGCCAGCCGGGCACCGCGGCGACCAGTCCGGCGCGTACCTCCTCGTCGGCGACCAGGGTGAAGGTAGTGCCGGGCGCGACCACCTCAGCGACCGCGGCGATCGCCCGGCGCACCGCGACCGGGTCGGGCGGGGTGGCGCCGGGGCCGTCCGGCAGGGTGGCGGCGGCGGCCAGCCCGGCCGCCCGCGCCTCCGCGGTGCCGAGTGAGAAGAGGTCCATCGAGGCGTCCCGGACCAGCGCCACCGCGCCGGCGCCGTCGTCCGGACCGGCCGCGCCCAGGTAGCCGCGCACCACCGCGACCGGAACCTGGTCGCACTTGCCCTTGACCAGCTCACCGGCGCCGGCCAGCTCGTCGACCACCGCCATCTGGGTCAGCTGGAGCTCGTTGCCGTACGGGTCGGTCTCGCCCCGGTGGTCGCGGATCGCGTCCATCCCGGCCACGCCGAGCGCCACGTCGGTGAGCCCGTTGCGCCACGGCCGGCCCATCGTGTCGCTGATGATCACCGCGACGTCGACGTGGTAGCGCTCGCGCAGCGCGGCCCGCAGCGCCCGGGCGGAGGCGTCCGGGTCCTTGGGCAGCAGCACCAGCCGGGTCTTGTCGACGTTGGACGCGTCGATCCCGGCCGAGGCCATCACGAAGCCGTGGTGGGTCTGCACGATCCGGGTGGTGCCGCGGGCCGCCACCACCCGCGCGGTCTCCGCGGCCAGCACCTCGTCCCGCGCGGCGAGCCGGTCCGGCCCGTCCGCCGGGACGTCCACCAGCCGCCCCTCCGCCTTGGAGACGATCTTGCTGGTCACCACCAGCACGTCGCCGTCGCGCAGCCAGGGCGCCGCGGTGGCGATCAGCGCCGCCAGGTCGTCGCCCTCGGTCACGTCGCCGATGCCCGGCACCGGCAGGATCTCCAGCCTCACGTCAACTCCACCGCGGCGCGGACCATCGCCGCCGTCGCCGCCTCGTCGGTCATCCGCAGCGGCACCGCGCGGACCGTCACCTCCGGCACCACGGTGCCCTCGTCCTCCTCGGCGACCAGCCAGCCGTCGAGCAGCCCGCCCGCGGCCCGGCCGCCGTAGAGCCGGCCCACGCCGGCCGCGCTGCACTCGACGCCCAGCACCTCCAGGCAGCGGTCGGCCATCCCGCGGACCGGCGCGCCGCCGATGATCGGCGACACGCCGACCACCGGGGCCGGGCCGTCGGCGATCGCCTCGCGCAGCCCGGGCACCGCCAGGATCGGCGCCACGCTCACCACCGGGTTGCTCGGCGCGATCAGCACCACGTCCGCGCCGGCGATCGCCTCCGCCACGCCGGGCGCCGGCTTGGCCGTCTCGGCGCCGACGAAGACGAACCGGTGGGTGGGCAACTGGGCCCGGTGGCGCACCCACCACTCCTGGAAGTGGATCGCCCGCTGGCCGCCGTCGAGGTCGACCACCACGTGCGTCTCCAGCCGGTCGTCGGTCGCCGGCAGCAGCCGTACGCCGGGCTGCCAGCGGGTGGCCAGCGCCTCGGTCACCGCGTGCAGCGGGTAGCCGGCGTTGAGCATCGTGGTGCGTACCAGGTGGGTGGCGACGTCCTTGTCACCCAGGCCGAACCAGGTCGGCTCGGCGCCGTACGCGGCCAGCTCCTCCTTGACCGTCCAGCTCTCCCCGACGCGCCCCCAGCCCCGCTCGGGGTCGGCGCCACCGCCCAGGGTGTACATGACACTGTCCAGGTCCGGGCAGACCTTCAACCCGTGCAGCAGCAGGTCGTCGCCGACGTTGACCACGGCGGTCACCTCGGCGCCGACCTCCCGCGCGTACGCCCGGACGCCGAGCAGGAAGCGGGCGCCCCCGATGCCGCCCGTCAGAACCACGATGCGCATGCCGACCATCCTCGCGCACGTGACGCCGTCGGTCCGCCGGAGGCCGGGGAGACTAGGCTCACGTCGGCAACTGTCCGCTTTCGCCCCCAGGGGGATCTTCGTGACCAGCCCCGCCGAGCCCGGGTCCACCGACGCGACCCGGGCCAGCCAGCTGACCAAGCCGTTCCGCGAACCCGCCGCGCTCGTGCTTCTCGGCGCGAACGCCGTGCTGCTGTTCGTCGGGCTGATCCGGCTGCTGACCCCGACCGAGTACGGCACCTTCACGGGCCGGGCGGGGAGCGCCTTCTACGCGTTCGCCGGGTGGGAGGCGGTGGTGCTGCCCGTGCTGGCCGTGCTGCTGGCCACACACGTGCAGCCGGTGGTGGCCAAGGCGAAACTGATCACCCAGGTGGCACTCGTCGAGTACGCGGTCAGCGCCCTGTTCGGTGTGCTGACCCTGCTGATCTGGACGGTCGGCCGGCTGTCCCAGGGCGAGGTGCTCGACTCGCTGCTCGGTCTGCTCGCCCGGGTGGCCTGGCTGGCCGTCTTCGCGGTCGCCGGCTACGTCGTCTACACGGTGTGGCGCAAGCTCTACTACGTACCGAAGCCCAAGCCGCAGCCCGGCGTCTACGGCCAGCCCCAGCCCGGTTGGCCGCAGCAGCAGGGCGGCTACCCGGCGCCGGGCCAGCCGGGTGGCTACCCGGTGCCCGGCCAGCCCGGCGCCTACCCGGCCCCCGGCCAGCCGACCGGCTGGACCGCCCCGGGTCAGTACGGTGGCCAGCCGGCCGGGCCGTACGCCCCGCAGTCGGCCCCGCCGGCCCCGCAGTCCGCGCCGCCGGCCAACCCGGTCCCCGGCTTCGGCCAGTCGGACAACCCCGTCCCGGGCTTCGGGCAGCCGCAGCCCGCGCCGCCGTTCGGTCAGCCGCCCTCGGCCGACCCGACCCAGGCGATCCCGCGCCAGTCCGCCGAGCCGACCCAGGCCATCCCGCGTGACGGCGACAGCGACCGCACCCAGCGGATCAATCCGGGCGACAACCCCGACCAGCCCCGCTGAGCCGGCGCTCCGCGCCCGCGCTCGCGTT
>NZ_QGSW01000452.1:0-3049 GCF_003176715.1 Micromonospora sp. S4605 | reverse complement strand
GTCGTGGCGCCGGTGGGCGGACGGCTGCGCGAGTTGCTGCGGGTGTCGCCGGGCGGGCCGGCCGAGCTGGGGTCGATCGATCCGCGGTCCACCCCGGGGCTGCCCGGGCCGGAGGTGACCGGCGAGCACCGCAAGGGCTGGGCCCGTGGCCAGGTCGAACTGGTCGGCGCGGAGTTGGGTCGGCAGCAGGAGATGCTCTTCGCCACCGCCAAGGCCCGCGCGGCGCGCGCCGACCCGACGGGGCTCGACGATGACCCTGCGGGGCTCGGCGGTGATCCCGCGTGGCTGAACCCGGCGGGCCTCGGGAGTGCGGGCGTGGTGGGAGAGCGGCCGGCCGGGGGCGACGGGCGGCGGGTGCTGCTGGTGCTCCAGGCGATGGACTGCGGCGGCAAGGACGGCGCGATCAAGCGGGTCGCCGGCGCCATGAACCCCCTGGGCCTGCACATCCGCTCCTTCGGCGCGCCCACCGCCGAGGAACTCCGGCACCACTTCCTGTGGCGGATCCGCCGGGCGCTGCCGCCGCCCGGTTACGTCGGGATCTTCAACCGCTCGCACTACGAGGACGTGCTGGTCGCCCGGGTCGAGTCGCTGGTGCCCGAGCCGGTCTGGCAGGCCCGGTACGACGAGATCAACGCCTTCGAGCGGGAACTGGCCGGTGCCGGGGTGACCCTGGTCAAGGTGCTGCTGCACATCTCCTACGCGGAGCAGGGCGAGCGGCTGCTGGACCGGCTGGCCGACCCGCGCAAGCACTGGAAGTACGATCCCGCCGACGTCGACGCCCGGGCCCGCTGGGACGACTACCAGGCCGCGTACGCCGAGGCGCTGAGCCGCTGCGGCACACCGGCCGCGCCTTGGTACGTGCTGCCGGCCGACCGCAAGTGGTACCGGGACTGGGCGTTGGCGCACCTGCTCCGGGAGACGTTCGACACACTCCAACTCGGGTATCCGCCAGCCGGTTTCGACGTGCGGCACGAACGGGAGCGGCTGCTGGGACCTGAGAGATCGTCGCAGGTGAACAGTAGGTGAACGGGCGATGAATGCGGCCTGGCCAGGGGTGGGCCGGCGTATTCGCGGTTCTGCCGTTTTCTAGCATTCCCAGGCGGGCACCCCTTGGGGCGGCCGCCACCCTTCCACCGACACGACGAGGTCCGTGCTGTGAAGTTTTCCTTCCGCCCGAACGAGGGCGCCTTCTACGAGCTCTTCACCAGGGCCGCGCAGAACCTGGTGCGGGGTACCGAGCTGCTCAACGAGCTGGCTCTGCCCGGGGTCGAGGTGCAGTCGGTCAGCGAGCGGCTCACCGAGGTGGAGCACGACAGCGACCAGATCACCCACGAGCTGTACAAGAAGATCAACTCCACCTTCATCACCCCGTTCGACCGGGAGGACATCTACCGGCTCGGCTCGCTGCTGGACGACGTGATGGACCACCTGGAGGCGGTCGGCAACCTGCTCTACCTCTACGGGCTGACCAAGCTCCCGTCGCTGCCCCGCGAGATGCACGAGCTGGTCAACGTCCTCGACCAGCAGGCGAAGCTGACCGCCGAGGCGATGCCCCGGCTGAAGTCGATGAAGGACCTCGAGGACTACTGGATCGAGTGCAACCGGCTGGAGAACGACGGCGACCAGGCGTACCGGATGCTGCTGGTCCGGCTCTTCTCCGGCGAGTACGACGCGCTGACCGTGCTGAAGATGAAGGAGGTCGCCGACGAGCTGGAGGCGGCCTGCGACGCCTTCGAGCACGTGGCCAACACCGTCGAGACCATCGCGGTCAAGGAGTCCTGATCCTGTGAGTCCCGAACTCATCGCCGTGCTGGCGGTGATCGCGGTGGCCCTGGCGTTCGACTACACCAACGGCTTCCACGACGCCGCCAACGCGATCGCGACCAGCATCTCCACCCGGGCGCTGACCCCCCGGGTGGCCCTGGCCATGGCCGCCGTCGGCAACTTCATCGGCGCCCACTTCGGCGCCGAGGTGGCCAAGACCGTCGGCAGCGGGCTGGTGAAGCTACCCACCGGCACGGCGAGCCTGGGCATCGTCTTCGCCGGCGTGGTCGGCGCCATCGTCTGGAACCTGATCACCTGGTACTTCGGCCTGCCGTCGTCGTCCTCGCACGCGCTGATCGGCGGCCTGGTCGGCTCGACCATCGCCGCCTCCGGCACGGTGCTCTGGACCGGCATCGGAGAGAGCGTCATCATCCCGATGGTGCTCTCGCCGATGGTCGGCTTCCTGCTCGGCTACATCGTGATGATCGCTGTGCAGTGGATCTTCCGGAAGGGGCACCCCGGCAAGCTCAACCGGGGCTTCCGCTGGGCGCAGACCGCGTCCGCGGCGGCCATGTCGGTCGGCCACGGCATGCAGGACGCCGCCAAGACCATCGGCATCGTGGTGCTCGCCCTCTACGTCGGCGGCTACCAGGACAGCGCGAGCCACATCCCGGAGTGGGCGTTCTGGACCTCCGCCGCGGTGCTGGCCGCCGGCACGTACGCCGGTGGTTGGCGGATCATCCGGACCCTGGGTCGGAAGATCATCGACCTGCGGCCGCCGGAGGGCTTCGCGGCCGAGACCGTGGCCAGCTCGGTGCTGTACTTCAACGCGCTGGTGCTCGGTGCCCCGATCTCGACCACGCACACCATCACCTCGGCGATCATGGGCGTCGGCGCGACCAAGCGGCTCTCCGCCGTGCGCTGGGGCGTGGCCGGCAACATCGTCGGCGCCTGGATCCTGACCTTCCCGGCCGCCGGCACCATCGGCGCGCTGATGTACCTGCTGGCCCGTCCGCTGTTCAGCTGACCGGCCGACGTCGAGGGGCCCCGCCGCACGGCGGGGCCCCTCCGCGTTTCCCGGCCTCCCGTCCGCAGGTGCCCGGCCTCCGGTCCGTGAGTGCCCGACCTCAGGTCGCGGGCCCGCCGGCCCGGCGGCTCAGAAAGTGTTGTGATACCTCGGCGTGATCTTCGTTGGCCGTGTCGGTGAAGATCGTGTCTGTGTCGTTGTGTCTGTAAACCGGCGTACGAGTCCTCTCTGACCGATCCGCAATGGGCGGTGATCAAG
>NZ_QGSW01000044.1:0-3078 GCF_003176715.1 Micromonospora sp. S4605 | reverse complement strand
CCCGGGGTGAGGTCGGCGAAGATGGAGGCGCCGTCGCAGCCGGCGTGCAGCGGGTACCAGCGCGGGGTGCCGGGCGGGCGCTGAAGGCAGATCCCCTTGATCGTCTGTACGTCGAGCAGCCGGACGTGCGTCGGGTCGGCAACCGCGTTCACGTGGCCCCACCACGGGCTCATCACGTGCAGCACGCCGCCCGGCCGGAGCACCCGGTGGCACTCGTCCACCAGCGGCAGGAAGTCGATCAGGTGCTCCAGGATGTGCACCGCGAAGAACACGTCCACCGAGTCGTCGGCCAGCGGCAGCGACCCGGAGAGGTCGGCCACCGCGTCCACCCCGGGCGCCGGGTAGATGTCCAGCCCCAGGTTTCCCGGCCACTGCTTGGTGGCGCCGCAGCCCAGGTCGACCACCACCGGGTCCCGACCGCCGACCCGCACCCGGCACCAGACGCCGAACACCCCGGCCAGCCGGCCGACCAGATCCCGGACCAGGCGCAACTGGGCGGGCTCGGCGACCTCGCCGCTGAGATGGGCCACCCCGCGGTCGAAGCGCACCTCGACCGCCAGGTCGCGCAGCCGGTCGTCGTGCCGGACCTGCTCCGCCCACGCCTCGGTGAGAAAACCGTCGACCGCCCGCAGCCGCTCGGCCGAGGGCGGAGTCGGTGCCATCGCGACCATCGGCCCACCTCCGGCCGCCCGTTACCCGCATCTACGTCCGGTATGCCTGGCCGCTGCCCGAAGGGCGGACGGAGCACCCACCGGCGGCGGGGCGAGCGGACCGGGGCCCGGAAGCCTGGTGGGCTCCGACCGCGTGGGACGTTCCGAGCGCCGGGCGGAGGGCCATGCCTCTGACGCGCCGATACCTCAGAGTCATCAAAATGACTCTGAGGTGTCGCCCTCGTCGGGCTCGGTGGCTCGGACGCCCCACCGCCCCCGAGCGGCGAACGGCCCGGCCGGGCCGCGAGACGCCGCCCTGGCCGCGGGGCCGCCGGGTGAGGGGCCGCCGGGCGAGGGGCCGCCGGGCGAGGGGCCGCCGGGCCGCATCGGGTGCCCGGCAGTCGGGTCAGCCGCTGACGGTGCGGCGGGGCCGGCCGCCGACCCGCATCCGCTGCCGGGGCGGCGGGGCGGCCGGCTTGGGCCGCTTGAGGTGGTAGCGGTGCAGCTCGTTGTTGCCGGGCAGGGACGGGTCCTCGCTCATCGCGACCAGCTCCCAGCCCTGGTCGCCGGCCCGGTTCAGGTGGGCCAGCGCGGTGTCGCCGTAGGGCGTCACGTCGACCATCGAGCCGTCCGGGCCGTACCAGACGAAGACGACCTCCCAACCGATGTCGTTGGTGGCGGCCTGGCGTCGACGGACCAGCAGCGCGTACTCCCACTTGAGCATGGGGTCATTCTCACCCCGCGACCGCCGGCCGGCACGGATCAATCCTCGGCGATCCGTCCCACGTCCACCCGCAGCCGCCGGTTGGTCGTCACCGCGGCCAGCATCCGCCGGTCGTGGGTCACCAGCAGCAGGGTGCCGGGGTAGCTGGCCAGCGCGGACTCCAGCTGCTCGATGGCGGGCAGGTCGAGGTGGTTGGTCGGCTCGTCCAGCACCAGCAGGTTGACCCCGCGCCCCTGCAACAGCGCCAGCGCCGCCCGGGTCCGCTCGCCGGGCGAGAGGGTGGCCGCCGGGCGGAGCACGTGCCCGACGCGCAGGCCGAACTTGGCCAGCAGCGTCCGCGCGTCCGCCGGCGACAGCTCCGGTACGGCGGCCCGGAACGCGTCGATCAGCGGCGCGTCGCCGAGGAAGAGTCCACGGGCCTGGTCAACCTCGCCGACCACCACGCCGGGACCGAGGCTGGCCTGCCCGGAGTCCAGCGGCAGCCGGCCGAGCAGGGCGGCCAGCAGGGTGGACTTGCCGGAGCCGTTCGCCCCGGTCACCGCGACCCGGTCGGCCCAGTCGATCTGGAGGTTCACCGGCCCGAGGGTGAAGCTTCCCCGGCGTACCACCGCATCGCGGAGCGTGGCCACGACGGCGCCGGCGCGGGGCGCGGCGGCGATCTCCATCCGCAGCTCCCACTCCTTGCGCGGCTCCTCGACCACGTCCAGCCGCTCGATCAGCCGCTCGGTCTGCTTGGCCTTCGCGGCCTGCTTCTCGGTCGCCTCCGCCCGGAACTTCCGGCCGATCTTGTCGTTGTCGGTGGCCTTGCGCCGGGCGTTCTTCACGCCCTTCTCCATCCAGGCCCGCTGGGTCCGGGCCCGCGCCTCCAGGGTCGCCCGGGTCTCGGCGTACTCCTCGTAGTCGGCCCGGGCGTGCCGGCGGGCCACCTCGCGCTCCTCCAGGTAGGCCGCGTAGCCGCCGCCGAAGTGGTTGATTTGCTGCTGGGGCAGGTCCAGCTCCAGCACCCGGGTCACCGTGCGGGTGAGGAACTCCCGGTCGTGGCTGACCAGCACGGTGCCGGCCCGCAGCCCGGTGACGAACTGCTCCAGCCGTTCCAGCCCGGCCAGGTCCAGGTCGTTGGTCGGCTCGTCGAGCAGGAAGACGTCGTAGCGGCTGAGCAGCAGCGAGGCGAGCCCGGCCCGGGCCGCCTGGCCGCCGGAGAGCCCGGTCATCGGGTGCTCCAGGTCGACCGCGAGGCCCAGTTCGGCGGCCACCTGCTCAGCCCGCTCGTCCAGGTCGGCGCCGCCGAGGGCGAGCCAACGCTCCAGCGCCTCGGCGTACGTGTCGTCGGCGCCGGGGGTGCCCGCGCTGAGCGCCTCGGTCGCCGCGTCGAGGGCGGCCTGCGCGCCGGTCACCCCGGTGCGCCGGGCCAGGAAGCCCCGAACCGTCTCGCCGGCGCGGCGCTCCGGCTCCTGCGGCAGGTGCCCGACGGTCGCGGTGGGCGGGCTGAGCGTCACGCTGCCGGCCTCCACCGGCAGCAGACCGGCGAGGGTACGCAGCAGCGTCGACTTGCCGGCACCGTTCACCCCGACCAGGCCCACCACGTCTCCGGGCGCGACCACCAGGTCCAACCCCGAGAACAGCGCCCGGTCCCCGTGCCCCGCGGCCAGCCCCTTGACGATCATCGTCGCGCTCATCAGCCCGCCACCCTACCCCGCCCCACGC
>NZ_QGSW01000153.1:0-3107 GCF_003176715.1 Micromonospora sp. S4605 | reverse complement strand
ACCCCGAACTGACTCCACCCGACCCCCATCCCACCTGGCGTCGAAGGAGCACCTGATGGCCACTCCCTACACACCCCCGGTACACGGCACCGGCGTCAAGGCGACGATCCAGCGGCTCGGCGGCCACCTCGCCGGCATGGTGATGCCGAACATCGGCGCCTTCATCGCCTGGGGTCTGATCACCGCCCTGTTCATCCCCACCGGGTGGCTGCCCAACGAGGACTTCGCCGCCCTGGTCGGGCCGATGATCACCATGCTGCTGCCGGTGCTCATCGGCTACACCGGCGGCCGCCTGGTGCACGGTCAGCGCGGTGCCGTCGTCGGCGCGGTCGCCACGGTCGGCATCGTGGTCGGCTCCGAGGTCCCCATGTTCCTCGGTGCGATGATCATCGGACCGCTGGCCGCGTATCTCGTGAAGCTGGTCGACGGGCTCGTCCAGGACCGGGTCCGCCCCGGGTTCGAGATGCTGGTGGACAACTTCTCCGCCGGTATCGTCGGTGCGGGCATGGCCCTGGTCGGCGTGTGGGGGATCGGCCCGGTCGTCCGCGCCCTGACCAACGTCGCCGGCGACGGCGTGGACTGGCTGGTCACCAACCATCTGCTGGGGCTGGTGTCGGTCATCGTCGAGCCGGCGAAGGTCCTCTTCCTCAACAACGCCATCAACCACGGCGTCCTCGGGCCGCTGGGGGTGACCGAGGCGGCCGAGAACGGCAAGTCGATCCTGTTCATGATCGAGACGAATCCCGGTCCCGGGCTCGGCCTGCTCCTGGCGTACTTCCTGTTCGGCCCGCGGTCACTCCGCCCGACCGCGCCCGCCGCGATGATCATCCACTTCCTCGGCGGCATCCACGAGGTCTACTTCCCGTACGTGCTGATGAAGCCCCGCCTGATCCTCGCGATGATCGCCGGTGGGGCGGCCGGCGTCTCCACCTTCATGGTCACCGGCGCCGGCCTGGTCGCCACGCCCTCGCCGGGCAGCATCTTCGCCTACTTCGCGGTCACCCCGAAGAGCGGCTGGTTCGGCGTCACCCTCGGCATCCTGATCGCCGCCGCGGTCACCTTCGGCGTCGCGGCGGTGCTGCTCGCGTTCGGACGCAAGGAGCCGGACGACGCCGACGGCGAGGCCGTCACCCCGGAGGAGCAGGCCGACCTCGAGCGGGCGGAGCTCGCCGCCGCGCAACGCCGGTCGGCCGCCAACAAGCGGCCGGCGCCGACCGCCCGCGAATCGGTCGACGACGGCAGCAGCCCCAGCCCCGTGAGAGAGGCCTGATCACCATGACCACCATCCACGGCACCGCCATCCGCAAGGTCGTCGTCGCCTGCGACGCCGGCATGGGCAGCAGCGCGATGCTCGCCGGCCAGCTCCGCCGCCAGCTCGGCAAGCACTCGGTGACCGTCGAGCACACGCCGGTCGACGCCATCCCGGCCGACGCCGACGTGGTGATCTGCCACCAGGGCCTCGCCGAGCGCGCCCGGCGCAGCGCACCGGGCGTGATCGTCATCCCGATCCGGGTCTTCATCGGCGACCCGGCGGTGGCCAAGGTCGTCAAGGCCGTGCAGACCGGCGGTGAGCTGAATGGATGACAACCTGCTGACGCCGGACGCCATCCGGCTCGACGAGCGGGCCAGCACCCGGGAGGACGCCGTCCGGCGATGCGGTGCGGTGCTGGTCGAGATCGGCGCCGTCGACCCGGCGTACGTGCCGGCCATGCTGGACCGGGAGAGATCCATCTCCACCTACGTGGGGGAGGGGGTCGCCATCCCGCACGGCACCTCCGGCGGCAGGACGGCGATCCGCCGGGACGCCCTCGCCGTCCTCCGCTTTCCGGCCGGGGTGGACTGGGGCGGCGACCGGGTCACGGTCTGCGTGGCCATCGCCGCCCAGGGCGACGGACACGTCGACCTGCTCGCCGAACTCGCCGAGATCCTCCTGGACCCGGACCGGGCCCGCGCGCTGCGCGAGGCGGACCACCCCGAGCAGGTACGACGGCTGCTGTCCGGCGCGGCCGTCGACCCCCAGACCCGAGAGGAACCGGCGGCATGAAGGTCGTGCGTTTCCACGCCCCCGGCGACGTCCGGCTCGAGGACGTACCGGAGCCCGAACCCGGGCCGGGGGACGTGAAGATCCGGGTACGCAACTGCTCCACCTGCGGCACCGACGTGAAGATCTCCCGCTTCGGCCACCACCACATCGTCCCGCCCCGGGTGATGGGGCACGAGATCGCCGGCGAGGTGGTGGAGGTCGGCGCGGGCGTCGACAGCTGGGCGCCGGGCGACCGGGTCCAGGTCATCGCCGCCATCCCCTGCGGGCGGTGCGGCGAGTGCCGCCGGGGGCGGCGCACGGTCTGCCCCAACCAGGAGTCGATGGGCTACCACCACGACGGTGGCTTCGCCGAGTACCTGGTCGTACCGGCCAAGGTGCTCGCCGTCGGCGGGCTCCACCGCATCCCCGACGGGCTCGGCTACGCCGAGGCGTCGGTGGCCGAGCCGCTCGCGTGCGCCCTGAACGGGCAGCACCTCGCCCGGGTCGGCGCGGGCGACGACGTGGTCGTGATCGGCTCGGGTCCGATCGGCTGCCTGCACGTCCGCCTGGCCCGGGCCCGGGGCGCCGCCCGGGTCGTCCTCGTCGAGCTCAACCGTGACCGGCTCGACCGGGCGGCGGCCCTGGTCGCCCCGGACGCGGCCGTCTGCGCAGCCGACGTCGACCCGGTGGACGCCGTCCTGAAGTTCACCGACGGGCGGGGAGCCGATGTCGTCGTCACCGCCGCCGCGTCCGGGGCGGCGCAGGAGCAGGCCGTCCAGATGGCTGCCCGGCAGGGCCGGATCAGCCTCTTCGGTGGACTCCCCAAGGACCAGCCGATGATCAACCTGGACGCCAACCTGGTGCACTACCGCGAACTGACGCTCGTCGGCGCGAACGGGTCCAGTCCCGACCACAACGCCGAGGCGCTGCGCCTCATCGCATCCGGCGCGGTGCCGGTCGGCGACCTGATCACCCATCGGCTGCCGCTCGACGGCGCGCTCGACGCGTTCGACCTGGTGGCCGCCGGCGAGGCGATCAAGGTGACCATCGAGCCCTGACCCGGAGTCGCCCACCCTCCGACCCC
>NZ_QGSW01000106.1:0-3156 GCF_003176715.1 Micromonospora sp. S4605 | reverse complement strand
GGCCGGGCGGGACCGACGACGAGACCCGGCGCGAGCCGAGGGGGCCGGTGTCGTGACCGGTCTGCTCGTGGTGACCGCGGTACCGGCCGAGGCGGAGGCGGTCCGCGCCGGCCTGCCGGATCCGGACACGGTGGTGGTGCCGGTGGGCGTGGGGCCGGCCGTGGCCGGTGCGGCCACCGCCCGGCTGCTGGCACTCGCCGAGGCCGCCGGACGGCCGTACCGGGGCGTGGTGAGCGCCGGCGTGGCCGGTGGCTTCGCCGGCGCCGTGGCGGTGGGCGGCACCGTGCTGGGCACCCGCAGCGTCGCCGCCGACCTGGGCGCCGAGTCGCCCGCCGGGTTCATCCCGGTGGACGAGCTCGGCATGCCGCCCGAGCTGCTCGGCGGCGGCGTCGCGGTCGCCGCCGATCCCGACCTGCTGGCCACCCTCCAGTCGGCCCTGCCCGAGGCGACGGTGGGCGCGGTGTTGACGGTCAGCACGGTGACCGGCACCGCCCGGAGCACCGAGGAGCTGCGCCGCCGGCACCCGGACGCGGTGGCCGAGGCCATGGAGGGGTACGGGGTCGGCGTCGCCGCCGCCCACGCCGGCCTGCCCTTCGTCGAGCTGCGTACCGTCTCGAACCCGATCGGCCCCCGGGACCGTGACGCCTGGCGGATGCGCGAGGCACTCGCCGCCCTCACCACCGCCGCCGCGGCCCTCGCCTGACTACGCCGGTGCATGCCTGACCCGGCCTGGGCCGACGGCGCCGGTCAGCGGCGCCGGGGCAGGTCGAACCGCAACGCCGACGGTCGACTCGTCTCCAGCTGGTAGCCGCACCTCAGCAGGAAGTCGACGCCACCCAGCTCGGCGACCGCACGGGCCGTCCGGATGCCGGCCCGACCCATCTCCTCGCCGAGCAACTGGACGAGCCGCCGGCCGATGCCCAGGTACCGCAGCTGCGGGGCGATCAGCACGCCGTCCAGCACCAGCACGCGCTCGTCCCCCAGGTCGTCGCCGAGCCGGAGGTCCTCGCTGCGTTCGTGGGCCCGCAGCTCGCCGACCAGGTCACCGCCGGGCAGTTCGGCCACCAGCCGCCAGCAGCCCGCCGGCACCGCCTCGGTCACCCGGCGGACCGCGACCGCGGCCCGGGCCCGCTCCCGCAGCCGTCGCTCGTCGCGACGCTTCCGGTCGAGGTCGTACGTCAGCGCGGGCACCCGCAACGGCCAGCGCTCCGGCGGAAGGTTGTACCAGTGCGCCCACCAGGCCGCCGGCCAGTCCTTGAGTGTCCGGACCTCGCGCAGGTCCAGGTGCGCCGGATACCGCCGCCCCGCCTCGTCCCGATGCCTGTCGTGCGGCTCCTCGGGCACGGCGCCGATCCCGTCGGCGGCTTCATCCCGCGCGGTGGCGGAATTCCGGACACCTACCGGCGAGCGCGGTCCCGGCGAGCGCGGTCCCGGCGAGCGCGGTCCCGGCGAGCGCGGTCCCGGCGGCCGCGCCGGCGACTGAGTACCGTCGTCCTCTCGGCCGGCGGCGCACTCCCGAACACGCACGGTCAACTCGCCGCCGGCGGCGCGGACCAACCGCTCGACCGTCCGGAGCCGGGGATCCGCCTCCGGATCCGACTCGAGCCGCGCCACCGTGCTCTTGGGGACGCCGGAACGCTGGGCCAGTTCGCGCTGGCTCAGATCCGCCCGCCGTCGCAGCGCGCGCAGCGCGGCTCCCACGTCGATCACCCCCGCCCGCTTCGCCATTCCTCGATGGTTCCGGCTCGCCGGACGGACTTCAACAGCCTCCCGCCGCCTGTGGAAAACCCTGTGGAAAACCGGACCAGGCTGGGCACATGGACACTGCCGCAGACACTGTCGAGCTGCCCCATCCATAGGACCAAGACCTCCGGCGGCCGGAGAGGGCAGGCAGCCGGAGCGGGCAGGCAGCCGGAGCGGGCAGGCAGCCGGAGACGGCAGCAGCCGGAGAGGGCATGCGGCCGGAGAGGGCATGCGGCCGGAGAGGGCATGCAGCCGGAGAGGGCATGCAGCCGGAGAGGGCATGCGGCCGGAGAGGGCATGCGGCCGGAGAGGGCATGCAGCCGGAGAGGGCATGCAGCCGGAGAGGGCGGCAACCGGAGAGGCAGGCGCCGCACCTGCTACCGCGGCCCACCGTGCAGCGAACTGCTGGGCGGAGGCCCAACGCCAGCCCTCCGATCGGCCGACGGAGAGGTCCGATGGGGCCGGCACCCCAGCGCCCCATCTATGAGCCCTCACGCCGGTGCATCCGGCGTCCGGCGACCGGCCCGCGAGGTCCGACGGCCGGCGACCGGCATCCGGCATCCGGCCGTCCGGCAGCCGGCATCCGGTCGTCCGGCGGCCGGCATCCGGTCGTCCGGCGGCCGGCGGCCGGCGGCCGGCGGAAATCTTCGGGGCGGGTTGCTGCTGGGGTCCTGTCGAACTGCGACCCATCTGACCAACTCCACCTTCATCGACCGCATAAGACCGCCGCGCAGCCACTTGGCGGCATGCTGGCGCAACGGCCGATCACGCCGCGACGCCCGGCGCCCCATCTATGAGGGCAGCTCTGAAGGACCGCAACAGCAACTGCCGCCCCTTGACCGACCACGCCGCGAGCAGCAGCTACACGAGGACTCCGCCGAGCCACTTGCCAGAGCGGAGCCGGAAGGCTGCCGCTCGACGGCATGGCAGGCGCGACGACCATGCCGTGCCGCCACGCCGGTGCCCCATCTGTAAGGGCAGCTCTGAAGGACCGCAACAGCAACTGCCGCCCCTTGACCGACCACGCCGCGCGCAGCAGCTACACGAAAACTCCGCCGAGCCACTTGCCAGAGCGGAGTCCGAAGGCCGCCGCTCGACGGCATGGCAGACGCGACGACCATGCCGTGCCGCCACGCCGGTGCCCCATCTGTGAGGGCAGCTCGGAAGGACCGCCACAACACGCTGGCTTCGGCCTGCCGGACCAACCGTCACCCAGGCCGACGAAGACTGCCGCCGGCCGCCGGGCACATCGGCGGGTGAGGCTCGGACCACGACAGCCGGTTCGACACCGGGTCGGCCTCGGAGGCGAGGCGGGTCACAGCGCCGGGGCCGGCCAGAGCGGGCCAGCGCGGGGCGGGTCACGCCAAGGCCGGCCGGAGCAGGCCAGCGCGGGGCGGGTCACAGCGCCAAGGC
>NZ_QGSW01000375.1:0-3280 GCF_003176715.1 Micromonospora sp. S4605 | reverse complement strand
GTCGAAGCCCGGCGGCACCGGTGCGCCGGCCACCAGCGCCGCCACCAGTTCCGCCTGCCGAGCCGCCAGGTCCGCCGCCTGCCGAGCCGCCAGGTCCGCCGCCGGCCGGGCCGGCAGGTCGTAGCGGTCGGTCGCCTCCCGCACCGCCAGTTCCTCCGCGCCGAGCGGCGGCAGCGCGCCCCGCCCCCGCAGCGCGCGGGCCAGGTCCCAACCGTCGCGCAGCGACCCGGCGGTGGGTCGGCCGGCCGCCCAGCCGGCGAAGGTGGCCGGCCAGTCGGCGCCGAAGCCGGCGGCGAGCAGCGGCCAGTGCCGGGCCACGTCGCCGGCGCGCTTGGGCAGCAGCGCCGCCCGGGCCGCGGCCAGCGGCGCCGGGTCGAAGCCCGGCGGCACCGGTGCGCCGGCCACCAGCGCCGCCACCAGTTCCGCCTGCCGAGCCGCCAGGTCCGCCGCCTGCCGAGCCGCCAGGTCCGCCGCCGGCCGGGCCGGCAGGTCGTCGTCCGCCGGCCGGGCGGTGACCAGGTAGTCGTCCGCCGGTGGGGCGGGATCGTTCGCCGGCCGCGCGGGCGGGCCGGCGTCCGCCGGCCGGGTGGTCACGTCGACTGTCGACGGTACGGTCCGGTCGACCGTCGGTCGGTTGGTCCGGCCGTCCGCCGAGCGGGCGGCCGGGGCGGTGGGGAGCGGGTCGGCGGTCACGTGACCACCGGGAACCCGGAGGCCGCGGCGAGGGCGTCCAGTTCGGCGCGGAGCGTCGCGGCGGGCGGGTAGTGCCCGTCGCGTTCCAGCAGCAGCGCCGGCGGGCGGTGCCGCGCGCACACTTCACGGAGCAGGTCGAGCACCTCGGCCGGCACCGGGTCGGTGTGCGTGTCGTGGTAGAAGCCGCCGTGCTCGGCGCCGCCGGCGACGTGCGCGTAGGCGACCCGCTCCAGGGGCAGCCGGTCCAGCAGCGCGATCGGGTCGGTGCCGCGGTTGCGCGCGTTGGCGTACACGTTGGCGACGTCGAGCAGCAGCAGGGCTCCCGTGCGGTCCAGGATCTCGGTCAGGAACGCGGCCTCGTCCAGTTCGTCGTCCGGCCAGTCGAACAGCGCCGCGACCGGTTCCAGCGCGATCGGCACCGGCAACTGGGCCTGCGCCCGGTCGACGTTGGCGCAGACCGCGTCGACCGCCTCCCGGGTGCGCGGCAGCGGCAGCAGGTGACCGGCCTCCAGCCCGCCGGCCCGGACGAACGCGATGTGCTCGCTGACCAGCGGGGCGTCCACCAGCCGCGCCACCGCGGCCAGTTGGGCGACCCGGGCCGGGTCGACCGGTTCGGCGCCGCCCAGGGAGAGCCGCACCCCGTGCGGTATGACCGTGACGCCCCGCTCGCGCAGCGCGGCCAGGCCGACCGGCAGCGGTCCGGTCGCCGGCACGGACTCCGCCACCACCTCGACGAAGCGCAGGCCGGGCAGCTCGGCGACGAAGCCGGCGATCTCCGGACGCCAGCCGATGCCCACCCCGGTCGGCCCGGTCATCCGCCGCACCCGCCGCCGCCACAGCCGCCGCCCCCGCAGGAGCTGCCGCCACTGCAACCGGAGCTGCCGCCGCCGCCGCCGCAGCCGCCGGTGCCGCCGCTGCTGCCGAGCGCCTGCCGCTGGATCTCGGCCTGCTCGGCGAAGCCCGGATCCATCGCCCAGAGCGCGCCGGTGCCGAACAGGGCGATGCCCATCGCGGCGCCGGTCGCGCCGTAGGTGGCGTACGCGGGGGAGGAGGCCGGGGCGAGGTGGACGTGCCGCTGGCGCAGGGTGCGCAGCGCGGCCCGACCGGCCCGGGTCCGGTACGGCGCCCGGACCAGGATCGCGAAGGCCACGACGATGCCCACCAGGCTGAGTAGCAGGTAGCCGACCGGCTTGTCGCCGGACAGCCCGTCGAAGAGCCGGAACACCCCGACGGCCAGCAGGAGCAGCAGGACCATCGCCCCGCGCCGGGCGGACTCGCGGCGGCCCGAGGAGAGGGCGAGCCCGCGCTGTTCGAGGTCGGCGCCGAGCTGGGTGAGGGCCGAGGCGACCCACTGGTCCCGGCGCAGGTCCGCGACCCGGGTCCGGCGGGCCGCCGCGTTGTAGACGGCCTGGGCCAGCGGGGTGGCGCCGGCGGGCATCGGCCCGGTGGTGACCAGGCGCCGGCCCGGGCCGACGCCGACGGAGCCGGCGCCGCGCAGCGCGCCGAGCGTGGCGGGCACGGCCAGCGCGGCGCCGCCGTTGAGGTAGGCGGCCTGCTCCGGGCTGAGCTGGTCGTAACCGGGTTCCCGGGAGCCGGCGAGCACCCGGGCCCGGTGGATCGCGCCGAGGACCACCACCAGGACGGCCGCGGCGAGGTAGAAGCGCAGGAAGGTCGGACCGGGGATGCCCCAGGTGTCGCCCGGTGCGGCAAGGACGGACATCGGCTGCTCCTGTCGCCGGAGGGATCGGCGGCCCCATTGTGGGGCAGGACCGCCACGCCGCACCGCCCGGTGCCACCCTGCCGGCGTGGCGTGGTGCCGGCCGGCTGCGTTCGCCTGAGGACAGGTACGAGGGGCGCGACCGCCCAGCCCGGGAAGCCGGCGGTCAGCGCCGGCGGACCGCCTCCTCGACCAGGTCCAGCACCCGGCCGAGGTCACCGGCCGGCCGACCCATGGCCAGGTGCAGCACCAGCCCGTCGTAGGCGAGTTCCAGGAACTGGGCCAGCACGTCGATCGGGACGTCGTCGCGCAGTACGCCCGCCTCCCGCTGCCGGGCCAGCCGCTCGCGGGTCGCCTCGGCGATGGCGGCCGACCGCTCGGCCCACCGCTTGGCGAACGCCGGGTCGGTACGCAGCCGTCGGGACACCTCCAGTTGGCTGCCGAGCCAGCCGGTGGTGTCCGGGGAGACCGCCCCGGCCAGCAGGTCCCGCATCACCTGGACCAGACCGTTGCGGGCCACCGTCTCCACCATCACCGCGGCGTCGTCCTCGGCGACGGCGAGGAAGAGCGAGTCCTTGTCCCGGAAGTGGTGGAAGATCGCGCCCCGGGACAGCCGGGTGGCCTCCTCCAGCCGGCGCACGGTGGCGCCCTCGTAGCCGTGCCGGGCGAAACACGCCCGCGCGGCGGCAAGGATCTCCTGCCGGCGCGCGTCGAGCTGGTCCTGACTTACTCTGGGCACGGGTCGATCGTGTCAGGTCACCCCGCGTACTGCAAACCGTACGTACGGCTTGGATCCGTCGGTTGGTCGATCAGTACGCCGCCGCGTTCCGGTTACGATCGCGCCGTGACGCCGCCCCCCACCCCCACCGC
>NZ_QGSW01000451.1:0-3293 GCF_003176715.1 Micromonospora sp. S4605 | reverse complement strand
CACCGGCGCCGTCGCGGGGGTGGCGGGCGGCGGCCATCGCGGCCAGGCCGGCGCCGGTGAGCGCGGCGGTGTACGGCGCGGCGGCGGGCTGCACCGCGATCCGCAGGGTCTGGGACAGGGCAGCGATCAGGTCGGGCCGGGCCGCGCCGTCACCGACCAGCACCATGCCCCGGGCCAGCGCCGCGAGGGCGGTCGGCCGGACGGCCGGCTGCTGGTAGATCTCGCGGACCAGCCGGGCGACGACGGCCGCCAGCATCTGCACGGTGGTGCCGTCCTTGACGTCGCGGGTGCCGAAGTCGGTACGGCGGGCGGCGATCAGCTGCCCGTCGTCGAGGAGGCCGATCTCGGTGATCTGCGCGCCGACGTCGGCCAGCAGCAGGGCGCCGGCGGCCGAGCCGGCGCCGATGGCGGCGGCCCGGACGGTGTCGATGAACAGCAGTCGGCGCGGTGCGAGCGCGGCGGTGACGACCTGCCGCAGGGTGTACTCGTCGGCCGGCGTGGCGGACACCGGGCGGCAGGCGACGACCAGCGGCGCCACCTCGACCGTGGGACGGAAGCGCTGCAGCAGTTGGCGCAGCGCGCTGGTGCAGGCCGGGGCGTCGACCAGGCGTCCGCGTCGCACCAGTGGCGCTCCCTGGCCGGGGCCGCCTCCGGTGGGGGCGTTGACCGTGCCGTGGCCGAGACCCCACAGCCGCAGCTGTGCGCTGCCGGCGTCGAGCGCCAGCAGTACGGGCGCCGTACCGCGCCGGCCCGCGGCGACCGGGCCGCGGTGGGCGCCGTCCTGCGGTCGATCGACGGTGGTCCTGGCCGGCATGCCGCCCTCACTTTCGCCCGAGACGACCTCCAGCTTGGGTCGGTAGCCGCGCGGTGACAGCGGAGCCGGCGGGCCAACAACCGCCCCGCAGCTTTCCGGCCGTCGGCAAGGCGGCGGGCGCGGCGGCGACAGTTGGCCGGTCCGCGTCCGGCGCGGCTATGGTGTGCCGCATGCGAGTCCCTCAGCAGCGACGTACCGTCGAGCAGCCCGCCGCGCTGCCGATGCTGGTCGTCGCCGCCGTACTCGCGGTGATCTTCTCGCCCGGCCGCGCGGTGGGGCTGTGCATCGTCTTCTGGCTGGCGAAGCGGGCGGTCCCGGGCTGCGTCCCGGCGTGGTCGGCGGACCGGGCTCCGCCGCGGCGGCTCGGCATCGCCTGACGTCCCGCCCCGCGGCCCTCGCGGCCGTCGGTCCTCCTCCGCTGTCCCGCGCCGGCCGCGTACCGGCCTGCCCGGGCAGCACCCGCCGCCGGTCGCGAATCAGCTCCGGCCGGCGGCACGACCCGCCCGGAAGGGTGCTGACATGCTCAACCCCGGCGCCTACGCCCGTGAGGGGCTGCGGCAGATACTCACCATCGACCTGGGCACTGCCCACGTACGGATCTGGTCGCCCGCCCTCGGCCGGGTGGTCGAGGAGCCGACGGTCGTCGTCTGGGGGCCGCCCGGTTCCCGACGCGCCGTCGGCCGGGCCGCCGTCGAGCTGGCGGACCGCACCGGCGCCCCGCTGGTGTGGCCACTGCGGCACGGCGTCGTGGACCACTTCGCCGCCTGTGTGCACCTGCTCCGGGTGCTGACCGTCACGCACGCGGGCTCCGGCGCGCCGCACACTCCCGTGCTGGTCGGGGTGCCCGCCACCGCCACCCTGCGCCAGCAGCAGCGGCTGACCGCGGCCGTCCGGCGGGCGACCGGTGGCCGGGTCAGCACCGTGGAGGAACCGCTGGCCGCGGCGCTGGCCTGCCGGGTCGGCCTGGACACCGAGGACCTGGTGGTGGTCGACATCGGACAGGGCCGTACCGAGGTCGTCCGGATCACCGACGGCACCGTCACCGCCGCGGGCCGGACCGACGGGTCGAACAACGTCGACCAGGTGCCCGCCATCGCCGCGGCCGTCCGGCGGCTCGGCGAGCACACCCACCGGCCCGGCCCGCGACGGCTGCTCGTCACCGGCGGCGGCGCGGCCACGATCGGCGTCGCCGCCCGGCTCGCCGCGCTCACCAGCCGCGCCGTCACCATGCCCGCCGACGTCCGGCTCGCCACCATCCAGGGGCTCGCCCTGCTGGCGCAGACCCGCCCGCCGCACCCCGACCGGCCCGGTCAGCCGGTCGCCTGACCCAGCGAGAGGAGCGGGTACGACGCCATGCAGATCGAAGTCGTGCCACTGCCCGGTATCGGGCTGCGCCACACGTTCACCACCGAGCAGGGCCGCCGGGTCGGCGTGGTCACCCACCACGCCGGCGGGGTGCGCCGGCTGGTCCACGACGATCCCACCGACCCGGACCGCAGCTGCGATCTGCGGTTGACCCGGGCCGAGGCGCTCGCCCTGGCCAACCTGCTCGGCGTCCTCGACGTCGTGCAGGCCGACGCCGTCGGCTGACGGACGGGGCGGAGACCGCCGCCGGACCGGACGCCCGGCCGGCGGTGGATGAGAAACCGCGCTGCGCTGACTATCGTGTGACCCGGAGTGACCGGGAGGGAACGCGGAACGGTGCGGCAGCGGCTGATCGCGGGACGGTACCGGCTGCTGGACCTGGTCGGGACCGGGGGGATGGGCCGGGTCTGGCTGGCCCGGGACGAGATGCTGCACCGCGACGTCGCAGTCAAGGAGATCCGGCCACCGGCCTGGCTGACCGAATCCGAACGCGACGGGGTGCGGCTGCGGACGCTGCGCGAGGCGCGCACCGCGGCCCGGCTCAACCACCCGAACGTGGTCCGGATCTACGACGTGGTGCACGACGGGGACAGCCCGTGGATCGTGATGGAGTACGTGCGGTCCCGCTCGGTGCACCAGCTCCTCGCCACCGACGGGCCGCTGAGCGCGCGCCGGACCGCCCGGATCGGGCTGGCGGTGCTCGCCGCGCTGCGTGCCGCGCACGCCGCCGGGGTGCTGCACCGGGACGTCAAGCCGCACAACGTGCTGGTCGCCGACGATGGCCGGGTGGTGCTCACCGACTTCGGGTTGGCCACCTTCGCCGGCGGGGACGGGGCGATGACCGGACCGGGCATGGTGCTCGGCTCGCCGCAGTTCGTCGCCCCGGAGCGGGCCCGGGACGGCATCTCCGATCCGCGTACCGACCTGTGGTCGCTGGGCGCGACTCTCTACGCGGCCGTCGAGGGGCGGGCCCCGTACGCTCGGCCGAGCGCGATGGCGACGCTGAGCGCGCTGGCCACCGAGCCGCCGGACCCGATGCGCCGGGCCGGAGTGCTCCGGCCGGTCCTCACCGGACTGCTGCAGCGGGACCCGTGGCGGCGGCTGACCGCCATCG
>NZ_QGSW01000133.1:0-37890 GCF_003176715.1 Micromonospora sp. S4605 | reverse complement strand
GCGGGGAGCCGTGCCCGCCGCGGGATGGTCCGCCCGTACCACGCCCCCGGAGGCCGTGACGCCGGGCGCCGCCCGCCGGATCCTGAACCGGGACCAGGAGGCGATCCGACGGGTGCTGGACGGCGGGCCGGACCGGGTCCGACGCGGCCCGGGCGGCCTGCGCCGAGGTCTCGTCCGACGCCGCCGGACCACCCTCCTGGCGCTCGCCGTGGTCGCCACGGTCTCCGCCGCCGCGCTGGTCGCCGGGCTGCTGAGCTGGGCGCCCGATCCGCCGGAACAGGCCCGGACGCTGACCGCGGCGGAGCACGAGCGGCTCGCCGCCATGCGGGTCACCAACTACCGGGACCTGCGCTCCGGCCTGCACGTGACCACCGGCGACGGCGCGGCCCGCACCGAACTGATCGGCTGGGTGGACTGGTCCCGGCCGCTGGTCTACCTGGACGTGGGCGGGCCGGGCGCCGGTGCGGAGCGGGGCCTGCTCCAGGCCACGCCGACGGTGGTGCTGCTGCGTCCCGATCCCACCGCGGTGCCGACGCCCGCCCCGCCGCCGCTGGTCCCGCCGGCGGACCGCTGGCGGCTGCACGACCTGCCCGCCGGACACGGCCTCGCGCGGCTGCTCGACCTGCTCTTCCGCCTCGCCGCCGACCGTACCGAGCCGGCCGGCGCGACACCCGAGGCCGCACGCTGGTTGGGGCGGGACACCATCGGAGCGGAACCGGTGGACATCCTCCAGGCCCCACCGCCGAGCGGCCTGACCACCGCCGAGCACCCGCGCTACTGGCTCGACCAGTCCGCCCGGCTGCACCGGCTGGAAACCCGGCTGACCGACGTGGGTCCGGTGACGGTGCAGCTGAACCGCACCAACCGGCCCACCCTGCGCCCGGTCGACGCGCTGGGCGGGCGGCCCGGGCTGCCACGGGCCCTCACCGCCGCCGAGCAGGACCGGCTGAACCGCTTGGCGGGCCGGCTACGCGCCCGCGGCGGCGCCACCGTCACCCTGACCGCGCCGATCGGCACCGACACGAACCTGCGCGGCGCCGGCTGGTTGAGCTGGACCCGGCGCACCGCGTACCTGACGGTCGCCGACCTGGGCCGGCCGAACCGCCGTACGCTGCTGCACCACGGTCCCGCCGGCACCGCCCGGGCGGAACTGCCGGCCACCGCGGTGCCCGGCCCCGCCGAGACACCGGGCCGGCCACCGCTGCCCCGGCACAGGGACGGCTGGCGGGCCGGCCCGGCCCGGGCCGATGACCTCGACCTGCTGGTCGACGCCGCGCTGCGCGCCGGCGGCTCGGCCGGACAGCGCGGCCAAGCGGTACGGGTCCGGGGCGACAGCCTGGACGGCCGGACCGTGGACGTCGTCGAGCTGCGCGCCTCGCGGGCGCTGCTGCGCTACTGGATCGACCGGTCCGGGCTGCTGCGCCGGCTGGAGCTACGGACCCGGCCGGGCGCCTGGGCCCAGCTCGACCTGACGCCCGGCTCGGTGCCCCGGTGGACCGCCCCCGCACCGGGCCGCGCCCGCCCGGCCGACGGCTGAGCACGACCGACGGCTGAGCACGACCGACGGCTGAGCACGACCGACGGCTGCACGGCCGACGGCTGCACGGCCGACGCCTGTGCACGGGCGGCGACATCAGCAGACCGCCCGCGGGGTGGGCGCGCGGCGGCTGGGCAGGGCGGGTAGCGGCCGGGCGGCGCCCGTCGTCAGGGGCGCCAGCCGGTCTGCGCGGCCCACGCCTCGGCCCGCAGGTGCTCCTCGTCGAACCAGGGGTCCTTGGCGGTGCTGTAGGTGACGCTGTCCGGGGCGGCGGCGGCCAGGTCCCGCTTCAGCTGCAGGTACGCCGCCCGCTGGTCCGGGTCGGCACGCAGGTGGTCACGCATCAGCAGGGCGTACCGCCAGCCCGGCGAGTCCACCTCGCGGATGTGCAGGTAGACCGGGCGGGCCGGATCGGCGCTGCCGTGCAGCCGCTTGGGCCACCGAACGCTGCCGGGCGGGCGCGGGTTGTCCCACCACTCGCCGGGCAGCCGCGGAAAGCCGGCCTCGGCCAGCCGCTCGGCGAACGCGCCGTCCGCGTCGGCGAGGGTCGGCACGGCGAGCTGGATGTCGATCACGTCCTTGGCCGCGAGTCCGGGCACCGCGGTGGAGCCGATGTGGTCGATCCGCGGCTCGGCGGGGGCGAGCGCGTGCCGGATCCGGGCGGCCAGCCGGGCGTACTGCCGCGGCCAGGTCGGGTCGGCCTCGGTAAGCGCGACCCGCGCCGGCCGGACCACCCGCCGTTCGCGCAGGTTCGCCGCGAACGGCAGCAGCCGGTCGTACCAGAGCGCGTCGACGGCCGCGTGCAGGTCGGCCAGGCTGCCGTCGTTGCTCAGCAGCACGTCAGCTGCCGCTCGGCGGCGGGCGTCGTCGGCCTGCGCGGCGATCCGCCGCTCCGCCTCCGCCCGCTCCATCCCCCGGTCGCGGGCCAGCCGCTCCAACCGCAGCGCCACGTCCGTCTCCACCACGACCACCAGGTGGTACGTGGGTGCGAGCCCCACCTCGACCAGCAGCGGTACGTCGTTGACCACGATCGCGTCGGGTCCCGCCGCGGCGGCCAGTTCGGCGGTCCGGGCCCGGACCCGGGGGTGGGTGATCGCCTCCAGCCGGCGGCGGGCCGCCTCGTCGGCGAAGACCACCGCCCCGAGGGCCGCCCGGTCCAGCGCCCCGTCGGCGTCGAGCACCCGCTCGGAGAAGGCGGCGACGATCTCGGCCAGCCCCTCGGTGCCCGGCGCGACCACTTCCCGGGCGATCCGGTCGGAGTCGATCACCACCGCGCCGCGCTCGGCCAGCCGGGCCGCCACCGCGCTCTTGCCGGAGCCGATTCCTCCGGTCAGTCCCACCCTCAGCACGGCCACCAGTCAACCTGATCACGATCAGGCCGCCAAGTCGGGCCGCTCACCGCCCTTCCTCATCCCCGCCCTGCCGTGGGCACGCCTTCGCCCTCGTCCCGCACAGACCTGGGACCGGGTCATGAGCGTCGACGGCGCCCTCCCCCGCAAGATGGCGCACCATCCTGGTCGTAGTGGCATCCAGAACGCCCCGAGGCCACTACATCCAGGATCGAGCACGATCATCGAGGCGGGCGGGCCGGCACGGCAGACCAGGGGCCGGTCAACCGGACCGCCACCGGACGCCGCGGGCCCGGCGGGACGACGGGCCCGGGCGGCGGCACCACCAGCCCAGGCGGCGGCCCGACGGGCCCGGGCGACGGCGAGGCCCGCAGGAACGGCGGGACCGGGCGGGAGATGGGGCGGGGCGGGGACGGCGAGGGCCCCGCCCCCGGCGATCTCACGGATCGCGGGGACGGGGCCCGTCGTCGTTCAGCGGGTCACTTACCGCCGGCGAGCTTCTCCCGCAGCGCGGCGAGCGCCTCGTCGGTGGCCAGGGTGCCGGCCGGCTCCTCGGCCTGCCGGCTCGGGGCCGGGGTGGTCGAGGTGGCGCCGCCACCGGTGACCGCCGGAGCCGGGTTGGCAGCGGCCTCGGCGTCGGCGGCCCGGGAGGTCTGCACCTGCTTGGTGTGGGCCTCCCAGCGCTGACGCGCCTCGGCGTACTGCTGCTCCCAGGTCTCGCGCTGCTTCTCGTACCCCTCGAGCCACTCCCCGGTCTCCGGGTCGAAGCCCTCCGGGTAGATGTAGTTGCCCTCGGCGTCGTAGGTCGCGGCCATGCCGTAGAGGGTCGGGTCGAAGTGCTCCTCGCCCTCGACGAAGCCCTCGTTGGCCTGCTTGAGCGACAGCGAGATCCGGCGACGCTCCAGGTCGATGTCGATGACCTTGACCATGACCTCGGAGCCGACCTGGACGACCTGCTCCGGGATCTCCACGTGGCGCTCGGCCAGCTCGGAGATGTGGACCAGGCCCTCGATGCCGTCGTCCACCCGGACGAAGGCGCCGAACGGCACCAGCTTGGTGACCTTACCCGGCACGATCTGCTGGATCGCGTGGGTGCGGGCGAACTGCCGCCACGGGTCCTCCTGGGTCGCCTTCAGCGACAGCGAGACCCGCTCGCGGTCCAGGTCGACGTCCAGGACCTCGACCTCGACCTCCTGGCCCACCTCGACGACCTCGGACGGGTGGTCGATGTGCTTCCAGGAGAGCTCGGAGACGTGCACCAGACCGTCCACGCCGCCGAGGTCGACGAACGCGCCGAAGTTGACGATCGAGGACACGACGCCCTTGCGGACCTGGCCCTTCTGGAGCTTGTTGAGGAACTCGGTGCGCACCTCGGACTGCGTCTGCTCCAGCCAGGCCCGGCGGGACAGGACCACGTTGTTGCGGTTCTTGTCCAGCTCGATGATCTTGGCCTCGAGCTCGCGGCCGACGTACGGCTGCAGGTCACGCACGCGCCGCATCTCGACCAGGGAGGCGGGCAGGAAGCCACGCAGCCCGATGTCGAGGATGAGGCCACCCTTGACCACCTCGATGACCGAGCCGCGGACGACACCGTCCTCGTCCTTGATCTTCTCGATGGTGCCCCACGCCCGCTCGTACTGCGCGCGCTTCTTCGAGAGGATCAGACGCCCCTCCTTGTCCTCCTTCTGGAGGACAAGGGCCTCGATGTGGTCGCCGACCGAAACCACCTCGGCCGGGTCCACGTCGTGCTTGATCGACAGCTCCCGAGAGGGGATGACGCCCTCGGTCTTGTAGCCGATGTCGAGCAGGACCTCGTCCCGATCGACCTTGACGACGGTGCCTTCGACAATGTCGCCGTCGTTGAAGTACTTGATGGTCTCGTCGATCGCGGCGAGGAAAGCTTCCTCGGAGCCGAGGTCGTCGACGGTGACCTTGGTGGCGCTCGAGGGGGCCTCGATGCTGCTCGTCATGTGGGCGGTTGCTCCGGTCGGATGATGTGTCATCGCAGGCTTGCGTCGCGGTGACCTGTTCGCGCCAGCGGATCCGTCGCCGGGCACACCGAACGATCGCCAAGTGAGATCCTGATGTGGCTCCGGAGACCGCGCACCTGCTCCCTGCCGAGGCACACGATCCGCGAGCGCATCGTCTAGCCTACCGTGCGCATTACCACAGCGTGCAAGCCCTCCCGTCTCCTCGCCGCCTGGTGACCTGCGAAAGCCGAGAAATCGCCCGGAAAGCACCACGACTGTCTCGTCCGTCACAGCAGCCCCATCGGCCTCCGGGTCGACTCGGGCTCGTCCGCCCGGAGCCGGTCCCTCGGCCGCCCCGACCGCCGGCCCGGACCGTCCGGCCGACGGCCCTCCGGGTCCACCCGCCGGCCCGCGCCCCGGCCACCGCCGATCGTCTGCCCGCCGCCACGAGGCCGCCCTCCGAGTGCCCGGGTATCCGGCCGCCGACCGTCCCGGTCCGCCCGACCCGCCGGCCGGACGACCGGCGGGAACCGGCGCACCCCGCGGCCGGTCGCGGTCCGTGCTCGGCCGGCGTCGGTGGTACGAGCCCGAGCGCCGGGTCGCCGACGCCGGGGCCTAGCGTGAGCGGGTGGATGACGACAGCCGGGTGACCCGCCGCCGGGTCGGCGACGCCGAGGCCCGCCGGGCCAACCGCCGCTGGTGGGACGCGGACGCCGACGACTACCAGGCCGAGCACGGTGCCTTCCTCGGCGACGTCGACTTCGTCTGGTGCCCGGAGGGGGTGCGCGAGGCCGACGTGGAGCTGCTCGGCGAGCTGACCGGTCGCCGGGTGCTGGAGCTGGGCTGCGGCGCGGCCGCCGCGGCCCGCTGGCTGGCCACCCAGGGCGCCCGGCCGGTCGCCCTGGACCTCTCCGCCGGCATGTTGCGGCACGCCGCGCTCGCCGCCGCGCGCACCGGCGTACGGGTGCCGCTGGTGCAGGCCGACGCGCTGGCCCTGCCCTTCGCCGACCAGGCGTTCGACACCGCCTGCACGGCGTTCGGCGCGATCCCGTTCGTGGCCGACTTGGCGGCGGTGATGCGCGAGGTGTTCCGGGTGCTGCGCCCTGGCGGCCGCTGGGTGTTCTCGGTCACCCACCCGATGCGGTGGATCTTCCTCGACGATCCGGGCGAGGGTGGGCTGACCGCCGTGCACTCGTACTTCGACCGCTCGCCGTACGTGGAGCAGGACGAGACCGGCACGGCCACCTACGTCGAGCAGCACCGCACCCTCGGCGACCGGATCCGCGAGCTGGTCGGCGCCGGGTTCCGCCTGCTCGACCTGGTGGAACCGGAGTGGCCGGAGGGACACGAGGGGATCTGGGGGCAGTGGAGCCCGCTGCGCGGCCGCCTCTTCCCCGGCAGCGCGATCTTCGTCGCCGAGAAGCCGGCCCACCGGTAGCCGCCCGTTTCCGGCCACCGGCGCCGGGTAGCCAGGGCGTATGGCCGAGAAGAGGGAATTCCGTGAGGGCGACCACGTCTCCTGGGCCAGTCACAGCGGCCGGGCGTACGGAGTGGTGAAGGAGAAACTCATCGACCGGACGCACGTGCGCGGGCACGCCGTGAACGCGTCCCCGGAGCACCCGCAGTACCGGATCCGCAACGACGACTCGGGCCGGGACGTCGCCCACCGACCGGAGGTGCTTCGCCATGAGCCGAAGTGAGGACCCGCAGCAGACGTACCAGGAGTTCACCGAGGCGGTGAACATGAAGCCCGGTGAGCTGAAGTCCTGGCTGGAGACCGACGAGTCCAAGCACGTCGGTTGGCGCAAGACCACCAAGGGCGGCGAGTCGGTGGGCCACGAATCGGGCCGCCGGATCATCGACCTGCTGCGCCGCAAGCGCGGCGAGCTCTCCGAGACCGACTACCGGCACATGCGCAAGGTCGTCGGGTACGTGCGGCGGCACATGGCGCAGCGGCCCAGCGGCGACGTGCGCGACACCCGGTGGCGGTACTCGCTGATGAACTGGGGGCACGACCCGCTCAAGGCGCCGCTTCCGGCGCCGGGTGGCCGGTCCCGGCAGGCCCTGGAGCGGCACGGCAAGCCACCGAAGGCGCGCCGCGGCCCGGGCCGCTGACCGGGCGGAGTGCCCGGCGGGCGTCGCGGGTCAGTGGTCGGCGCTGTTCCAGTCGCGGCCCTCACCGACGGACACCTCCAGCGGCACCGACAGCGGGTACGCCCCACCCATCTCGCGCCGCACCAGCGCCTCCAGCGCCTCCCGCTCGCCCGGGGCCACCTCGAAGACCAGCTCGTCGTGCACCTGCAGCAGCATCCGGGAGCGCAGCCCGGCCTCGCGCAGCGCGGTCTCCACGTGCAGCATGGCGACCTTGATGATGTCGGCCGCGGAGCCCTGGATCGGGGCGTTGAGCGCCATCCGCTCGGCGATCTCCCGGCGCTGCCGGTTGTCGCTGACCAGGTCGGGCAGGTAGCGCCGACGGCCCAGGATGGTGGAGGTGTAGCCGTCGTGCCGGGCCCGAGCGACCACCTCGTGCAGGTAGTCGCGTACCCCGCCGAACCCGGCGAAGTAGTTCTCCATCAGCCCGCGCGCCTCCTCGGTGCTGATCCCGAGCTGCTGGGAGAGGCCGAACGCGCTCAGCCCGTACGCCAGGCCGTAGTTCATCGCCTTGATCTTGCGACGCTGGTCGGCGGTGACCTCGGCGACCGGGACGTCGAACACCGACGAGGCGGTGGCGGCGTGGAAGTCGGCCCCGGAGTTGAACGCGTCGATCAGCGCCTCGTCCGACGACAGGTGCGCCATGATCCGCATCTCGATCTGGCTGTAGTCGGCGGTGAGCAGGCACTCGTAGCCCTCGCCCACCACGAAGGCGCGGCGGATCCGCCGCCCCTCCTCGGTGCGGATCGGGATGTTCTGCAGGTTGGGCTCGGTCGAGGAGAGCCGGCCGGTGGCCGCCACCGTCTGGTTGAAGGTGGTGTGGATCCGGCCGTCGTCGGAGACCGACTTGAGCAGCCCGTCCACCGTGGACTTCAGCTTGGCCACGTCCCGGTGGCGCAGCAGGTGCGCCAGCACCGGGTGCGGGTTCTGCGCGTAGAGCCACTGCAGGGCGTCGGCGTCGGTGGTGTAGCCGGTCTTGATCTTCTTGGTCTTGGGCAGCCCCAGCTCGCCGAAGAGGATCTCCTGTAGCTGCTTGGGCGAGCCCAGGTTGAACTCCCGCCCGACCGCCGCGTACGCGCCCTGCGCGGCGGCCTTCACCTCGGCCGCGAAGTGCGCCTCCAGCTCCGACAGGTAGTGCGTGTCGGCGGCGATGCCGGTGCGCTCCATCCCGGCCAGCACCCGCATCAGCGGGAGCTCCACCCCGGCCATCAGCCGGGCCGACTGCTCGCCGTCGCGGGACAGCTCGGCGTCGATCGCGTCGGCCAGGTCGAGGGTGGCCCGGGCCTGGAGCATCAGGTTCTGCTCGACCGCACCCTCGTCGCCCAGCCCGTCGAGGGTCAGCTGGCCGTCGTCCGGCGCGTCGACCCGCAGCTCGCGGTGCAGGTAGCGCAGCGCCAGATCGGTCAGGTCGTAGGAGCGCTGGTCGGGGCGGGCCAGGTAGGCCGCGATCTGGGTGTCGCGGACGATGCCCTCCAGCGACCAGCCGTGCGCCGCGAAGGCGAGCACTGCCGGCTTGCTGTCGTGCAGCACCTTGGGCCGCTCGGCGTTGGCCAGCCAGCCGGCGAGCGCCGCCTCGTCGCCGGCGTCCAACCGGGCCGGGTCGACCCAGGCCGCCGCCCCGCCGGCGGTAGCCAGCGCCAGGGCGGTCACCGTGGCCGTGTGCCGCCGGTTGGGGCCGGTGTCCAGCGTGACCGCCAGGCCGACCGGGGTGCCGGCCGGGGCGTGCGCGCCCAGCCAGCGGGTCAGCGCGCCCGGCTCGGTGAGCACCTCACCGGCCAGGTCGAACCCGGCCTCGGCCTCCGGCTCCACCGCCTCCAGGTACTGGTAGAGCCGGTCGCGCAGGATCCGGAACTCGAGAGTGTCGAAGACCTGGTGCACCGCCTCGCGGTCCCAGCCGGCCCAGCGGGCGTCCTCCGGGCGCAGCGGCAGCTCCAGGTCGGAGACCAGACAGTTGAGCTCGTAGTTGCGGATCACCCGGGACAGCTGGGCCCGCAGGTTGTCGCCGGCCTTGCCCTTGATCTCGTCGGCGTGGGCGACCACGCCCTCCACGCCGCCGTACAGGTTGATCCACTTGGCCGCGGTCTTGTCGCCGACCCCGTCGACGCCGGTCAGGTTGTCGCTGTCCTCGCCCTTGAGCGCCGCCAGGTCGCGGTAGCGCTCCGGCAGGACGCCGTACTTGGCCTCGACCGCCGCCGGGTCCATCCGGGCCAGGTCGGAGACGCCCTTGCGCGGATAGAGCACGGTGACCCGGTCGCCGACCAGCTGCAACGCGTCCCGGTCGCCGCTGCTGATCAGCACCTCCATGCCCTGGTCGCGGGCCTGGCAGGCGAGGGTGGCGATGACGTCGTCGGCCTCGTAGCCCTCCTTCTCCACCACCGGAACCCGCAGCGCGGCGAGGACCTCCTTGATCAGGCTGACCTGGCCCTTGAAGTCGGTCGGCGTCTCCTTGCGGCCGGCCTTGTACTCGGCGTACTTCTCGGTGCGGAAAGAGCGGCGGGAGACGTCGAAGGCGACGACGATGTGGGTGGGCTGCTCGTCGCGAAGCACGTTGATCAGCATCGAGGTGAAGCCGTAGACCGCGTTGGTCGGCTGCCCGGTCGTGGTGGCGAAGTTCTCCACCGGCAGGGCGTGGAAGGCCCGGTATGCCATCGAGTGTCCGTCGACGAGGAGCAGGCGCGGGGTCGTAGCTGTCACGCAGGCGACTCTAGTCCGTACGTCCGACATCCCCGACCCGGCGGCACCGCGCCCGGGCGGGAAAACGCCGGCGGCCGCCCGCCCCCTCGCGGGAACGGACGGCCGCCGGCGCTACCGCGCGGGTCAGGCCACGCCGAGGTACGCCTCCTTGACCGCCGGGTCGTGCAGCAGGTCCTGACCGGACCCCTCCTTCACGATCCGACCGGTCTCCAGCACGTACCCCCGGTGCGCCCGGGACAGCGCCTGCTGGGCGTTCTGCTCCACCAGCAGGACCGTGGTGCCCTGCTGGTTGATCTCCACGATGATGTCGAAGATCTGCCGGATCACCATCGGGGCCAGGCCCATCGACGGCTCGTCCAGCAGCAGCAGCTTCGGCCGGCTCATCAACGCCCGGCCGACCGCGAGCATCTGCTGCTCGCCGCCGGAGAGCGTGCCGCCGGCCTGCTTGCGCCGCTCGGCCAGCCGCGGGAACAGGGTCAGCACCCGGTCCAGGTCGGCGGCGATGCCGGCGGAGTCCCGCCGGGTGTACGCCCCCATGTCCAGGTTCTCCATCACCGTCATGCCGGGAAAGATCTGCCGGCCCTCCGGGGACTGGCACAACCCCCGGACCACCCGCAGGTCGGCCCGGAGCTTGCTGATGTCCTCCCCGTTGAAGGTGATCTTTCCGGCGGAGAGCGCACGGGTGCCGGAAATGGCCCGCATGGTGGTGGTCTTGCCGGCGCCGTTCGCGCCGATCAGGGCCACCACCTCACCCTCGTTGACGGTGAGGCTGATGCCGTGCAGCGCCTCGATCCGGCCGTAGGCGACGGTGACGTTCTCGAGCTCAAGCAGCGTCATCGGTGGACTCCCCCAGGTAGGCCGCGATCACCTTCGGATCCCGGCTGACCTCGGCCGGCGCGCCATCGGCGATCTTCCGGCCGAACTCCAGCACCACGATCCGGTCGGTGACCCCCATGACCAGCCGCATGTCGTGCTCGATGAGCAGCACGGTCAGGCCCTTGTCACGGATCTTGCGGATCAGGGCGAGCAACTCCTCCTTCTCCGCCGGGTTGAAGCCGGCGGCCGGCTCGTCCAGGCAGATCAGCTTCGGCTCGGTGGCCAGCGCCCGGGCGATCTCCAACCGGCGCTGGTAGCCGTACGGCAGGTTGCGCGCCGCGTCGTTGGCCCGGTCGGCGATGCCGACGAAGCGCAACAGCTCCATCGCCTTGGCCTCGGCCGCCCGCTCCTCCAGGATGTGCCGGGACAGGCCGAAGGTCTTGGCGAAGCTGCGCCGCACCTCCTGCCACGTCCGCGCGATCCCGGCCTCCGCCGTGACCTGCGGCAACTCCTCCGGCTTCGGCCGCACCCGGTAGAGGCGGAACAGCGCACCGGGGACGCTGGTCTTGTGCCGGGAGTCCGTCCCGACCATGACGTTCTCCAGCGCCGTCATCTCCGGGAACAGCCGGATGTTCTGGAACGTCCGGGAGATGCCCATTCGGCTGATCTGGTGCGGCTTGCGGCCGGTCACCCGCTCCCCGCGGAACCGCACCGCTCCCGAGGTCGGCTTGTACACCCCGGTCATCACGTTGAACGTGGTGGTCTTGCCGGCGCCGTTCGGACCGATCAGGCCGAGGATCTCGCCCTCGTTGATCTGGAAGTTGATCCCGTCGAGGGCGACCACGCCGCCGAACCGCAGCGTGACGTTGTCGACCTCGAGCAGCACGGGCCGCGGCCCGGACTGGGTCGGGATCTTCGGCGCCGTCGTGCTGGTGGTCTGGTCAGACATGAGCGGGCGCCTCCTCTGCCTCCGCCGCGCGGTCCTGCAACTCGCGGGCCCGCCGCCGGCTGGGGATCAGACCCTGCGGGCGCAGGACCATCACCAGCACCATGGCCAGACCGAAGGCCAGCCACCGGTAGTCGGCGACCTCCCGGAACCGCTCCGGCAGGTACGCCAGCAGCACCGCGCCCAGCGACACGCCGACCATGTTGCCGGAGCCACCGACCACGACCATCGCCACGAACAGGATCGACAGGTTCACGTTGAACTGGGTCGGGTCGATGAACGCGTACCGGCTGGCGAACAGGAAGCCGGACAGGCCACCCAGCGCCGCGCCGATGGCGAACGCCCACAGCTTGAACTTGAACGGGTACACGCCCATCACGGCGGCGGCGTCCTCGTCCTCGCGGACCGCCAGCCAGGACCGGCCGACCCGGCTGTGCTCCAGCCGACGCACCGCGAACACCATCACCAGCACCAGCGTCAACGCCAGCCAGTACCACGGCTTCACGTCCACCAGGCCGAAGACCCCGTTGTCCGCCGACGGCGGCCCCTCCGGGCCGGGAATCGCCGAGATGCCCTGCGGGCCGTTGGTGACGTTCTCCAGGTTCCGCGCGACGATCCGGATGATCTCGCCGAAGCCCAGCGTGACGATCGCCAGGTAGTCACCGCGCAGCCGCAGCGTCGGCCAGCCCAGCAGCACCCCGGAGATCAGCGCCAGCACCAGCGCGATGAACGCGCAGACCGCCCACGTGACCGCCCAGGTCTCGGGCAGGTCGAACTCCCGCTGGAACCACTTGACCACCGGCGAGTTCACCGACCCGAACAGCGCCACGGCGTACGCGCCGATGGCGAAGAAGCCGATGTAGCCGAGGTCGAGCAGGCCGGCCAGACCGATCACGACGTTCAGGCCGATCGCCACCAGCACGTAGATGGCGCAGGTGAAGAGCACACCGGCCCAGTTGCTGCCGCCGGAGATCGAGTCGGTCCGCAGCCAGGTCAGGCCCGGGATGCCGAGCAACGGCAGGTAGTAGAGGAACACCACGAAGGCGACGAACCCCAGGCCCCGCTGCCACTTCGGCAGCGCACGCCACCGGTCACCGACCGCGTGCAGGGCGCTCACCCGACCGCGGTCCAGGTCCCTGATCTTGTCGATCATGCTCGGGCCCTCCCCAGCGACTCGCCCAGCAGACCGGTCGGACGGAACATCAGCACCACGATCAGCACGATGAAGGCGATGACGTCCTCCCAACTGGACTTGAAGAGCGTGGCGCCGTAGACCTCGACGATGCCGAGGACCAGCCCGCCGAGCAGCGCACCGCGCAGATTGCCGATGCCACCGAGCACGGCCGCGGTGAACGCCTTGAGGCCGAGCACGAAGCCGATGCTGCTCTGCGTGAAGCCGAACCGCATGCTCCACAGCAGAGCCGCGGCGCCGGCCATGATCCCGCCGAGCACGAAGATCAGCATGATCACGCGCTCCTGGTTGACCCCCATCAGGGCCGCGGTCTCCGGGTTCTGGGCCACCGCCCGCACGCCCCGGCCATACCGGGTGCGGTTGATGAACCAGTCCAGCACCGCCATCATCACCACGGCGGCCACGAAGACGATCAGCTGGATGTTGGTGATCGCCGTGCCCGCGATCGTGAACAGCGTCTTCTGCTCGATGATCGTCGGCATGCCGAGGATGATCCGCTCGCGGGCGAACATCGAGGGCACCAGGTCACCCAGGAGCCTCGGCAGCACCAGGCCGAAGACCTCGACCAGCACCAGCGACAGGCCGATCGCGGTGATCAGGAAGATGAGCGGCGGCGCGTTCTTGCGCCGCAGCGGCCGGTACGCGATGCGCTCGATCGCGAGGGCGGTGCCGCCGGAGGCGAGCGCCGCGACGATCAGGCCGAGCACCAGGAAGAGCACCGCCTGGCCGATCGGCGGGTTGTTCTCCACGCCGAACGCGGTCCACAGTCCGAGCACCGCGAAGGTGCCCACCATGAACACCTCGGAGTGAGCAAAGTTGATCAGGCGCAGGACGCCGTAGACGAGGGTGTAGCCCAGGGCGATCAGTGCGTAGATCGCTCCTTTGGACAGTCCGTCGACGGTGTGCTGGCCGATGTGGCCGAAGAGGTCGTCGAAATTCACCGGGGTCTCCTTGCATCGAGTACGGCCGGGGCGAACACCCCGGCCGTACTCCGTGCTGTCGTCAGCTGAGCTTGAGCTCCTGCAGCGGCTCGAACGCCGTGCCCTTGATCTGGTACGACCAGATGACGACCTTGGACGGGTCGACGTCGCCGTTGTCGGCGAACTTGATGTACTTCGACACGCCCTGCTTGTCATAGGCCTTCACGTAGGCCAGGATGTCGGCCCGGCTCTTCTTGCCGTCCTTGAACGCGTCCACGAAGATCTGCGCGGCGTCGAAGCCCTCAGCACCGTAGGAACCCGGCGCCTGGCCGTACTCCTTCTGGTAGTCCGCGGAGAAGGTGCCACCGGCCTTGTCGGCCGGGAGGCACGGGCAGGTGATGATCGAGCCCTCGGCACCGCCGGAGGCACCCTGCGGGAACGCCGGGTCGTAGAGACCGTCCGGGCCGACGAACTTGGCCTGGACACCCGCCTGGCGCATCTGGCGCACCAGCGGAGAAGCCTCACGGGTGTAGCCGCCGTAGAAGACGTAGTCGGCGCCCGCGGCCTTGATCTTCGAGATCGTCGCGTCGAACTGCGACTGCCGCTCCTGGATCTTGTCGCTGCCGGCGAGCGCGGTACCGAGGTTCTTGGTCAGCTCGGCGGTGATGCCAGCGCCGTACGCGCTGCCGTCGTCGATGAGGAAGACCTTCGTCGCGTTCTGCGCCTTCAGGTACGTCGACACCGCGCCGGCCTGGGTGCCGTCGTTGCCGACCACCCGGAAGAACGACTTGTTGCCCTTCTGGGTCAGGTCGGTCCGGGTCGCCGACGGGGCCACCATCGCCATGCCCGCGGCCTCGTAGACCGGCATCGTCGCGTCCGACTCGCCGGAGAAGTGACCGCCGATGACGCCGAGGAACGACGCGTCGCCCGCGACCTGGTTGGCGACCGGGGTCGCCTGGGCCGGGTCACCCTGCGTGTCGAACTCGACCATCTCGACCTTGCAGTTCGGGTTCTTCTCGTTGTGCTGCTTCACGGCGAGCTTCGCGCCGTTCAGCGACGGGATCACCAGACCCGCGTTGTCACCGGTGAACGCGCCGAAGATCGCGATCTTGCCGCCGCAGTCGCCGGACGCGGTGCCGCCATCGCCACCCGAGTCCTGGCAACCTGCTGCGACAACCAGGGTCGCGGCGAGCGCGGCGGTGCCGAGCGCCCGTACATAGCTTCGCCTCACGGCTTCCTGACCTCCTCCAGATGCGGGCCCGACCAACCCCGACCAACGGGGACAGCCAGCAACCCGCAGTTCCACCCACCCCGCAGGGACGCCCCCTGCGTTACGGCTCGTGATGGCGGAGCGTACCGACACTCATACCGTCTCGGAAGGCCTGGAGCCGGGGTCTGCGAAACCGTTACGAAGGCGCACGGGATCCAAGCATTTGCCGTAACAGGTCAATCCCCTGACCGGTCCTTAGACGGTTGGCTGACCGAATCGCGGGACGGCGCGACCCCGAACCGCCGCCCGGTTCCCGGCCGATCAGTGACCCGAATCGATCACCCGACGACCGGCGTACCGCTCACCCCGGCGCCGGCCCGGCCGGCGCCGACCAGAACCCGCTGCGGGTGCCGTCGTCCACCGCCAGCCACCAGCGCTCCCCCACCGCCAGCACGCTGACGTCCCGGTCCGCCCCGGCCGGCAACCCCGTCGCCGGGACCACCTCGTGCCACGAGCCGCCGAGGTCGGACGACGTCCACAGGCTGTGCCGCGCCCCGTCGGAGACCGCGGCCACCAGCCGACCGCCGGCCGCGCCCAGCGAACTCACCGACGGCACCCCGCCCGCGCCCAGCGCACCGAAGCCACCCGCCGCCACCCAGTCACCGCCCGGCGACTGCCGCCACGCGCCGAACGTCCGGCCGCGCAACCCCACCGCGACCGCCGTGTCGCCGGCCAGCACGACCCGCTGCAACTCCTCGTGGTCGGCGCTGCCCGGTAGCGTCGTCCGCCGCCAGGACCGCCCGTCCGCCGACGTCCACGCCGCCGGGTCCCGGTCGATCCGGCCCGCCGGCAGCACGCCGCCCACCGCCAGCCAACCCCCCGGACCCGCCACCGCGTCGAACGCCCAGCTCACCCCACGGGCGTCGGACGCCAGCTCCGGCGCGCCCTCGATCAGCACGAAGTCCGCCGCGTCCGGCGACACCCAGGCCGCCGCGCCGCTGGACCGGTTGCCCACGATCAACCAACCCGCCGGGCCGCCGGCCAGCCGCGCCACGTTGATCGCCTTCGGCCCGCCGTACGTCTCGAACGACGCCGCCACCTCGACCAGCGCGCCGTCGTCACGCTGCCGCCAGGTGCTCACCCGCGGATAGCCGTGCGCGCCGCCGACCTTCGCCCCCACCACGGCGGCCACCCCGTCCCGGCAACCGACCGAGTAGAGCACGTTCTGCTTGCCGTAGAAGGAATCCGCGACGATCGGCAGCGACGTCCACGACGAGCCGTCCCCGCTCGTCCAGGCCGCCGGCCGGGTCGCGCCCGCGGCGTCGGCCACCCCGCCGACCACGTACCACCGGCCGGCGCAGGCGACCGCGTCGCGCAGCAGGAGCCGCCCCGGCGGACCCGGCGGCGCCGGCAGGGTCACCTGCTGCCAGGCCGGACTGACCGGCTGCGGGTTGTCGCGGTCGCGCTCGGTGCTGCCCTGGCAACCGGCGAGCAGCAGGGCGAACCCGCCCAGCACCGCCATCCACCGCCGACCACGCATGGATCCGATGCTATCGATCACCGGGCGGGCGCGGTGCCCCCCGAACCGGCGTACCTCAGGTGCTCGGCTGGGCCAGCTCGCCGCCGGCGGTCTCGGCGAGGATCCGCTCGGCGACCTCCTTCATGGTCATCCGGTGGTCCATCGCGGTGCGCTGGATCCACTTGAACGCCTGCGGCTCGGTCATCCCGTACGTCGTCATCAGCGCGCCCTTGGCGCGCTCGACCGTCTTGCGGATCTCCAGCCGGTCGGTCAGCCCGGCGACCTCCGCCTCCAGCGCGGCGATCTCGGAGTAGCGGGAGAGCGCGATCTCCACCGCCGGGACCAGGTCGCTCTTCTGGAAGGGCTTCACCAGGTACGCCATCGCGCCGGCCGCCCGGGCCCGCTCCACCAGGTCCCGCTGGCTGAACGCGGTCAGGATGATCACCGGGGCGATCCGGGCACCGGCGATCCGCTCGGCGGCGGCCAGCCCGTCCATGATCGGCATCTTGATGTCGAGGATGACCAGGTCCGGCTTGAGCTCCTCGGCGAGCCGGACGGCGGTCTCGCCGTCGCCGGCCTCCCCCACCACCTCGTAGCCCTCTTCGGCCAGCATCTCGGCGAGGTCCAGCCGGATGAGCGCCTCGTCCTCGGCGATCAGTACCCGCCTGCGCTCGGCATCCGTCTGCGTCTCGGCCACGAGCCCTACCCCCACCATCGATCTCGGCACGGCTACCACCCATGCTCCCGCATGAGCCTAGTCGGGTACAGTGAGCGACACCCGCCCGAGGGGCGGATGCCGGGATGGAGGAATCGGCAGACTCGGATGCCTCAAAAGCATCTGCCCGAGAGGGCGTGCGGGTTCAAGTCCCGCTCCCGGCACTTCTGTCATACACCTGTTCGATGATCCGGGTGTGCATCCACCTCAATTACGGACGCGCGCCCGCGCTCTCCGCGCCCGTGGCGACAACATCCGCTCGATAGCCCGCACGCTTTCCCTGCCCTACACGACGGTCTGGCACTGGTGCGTCGACCGGCCGGAACCCGCCGTCGTCGGCACCGCTGCCCGGTGCTTCCGCTGCTCCCCCGCCGTCGAGAATGAGACAGATCCCGCCGCCTACGCCTACCTGCTCGGCCTGTACCTCGGCGACGGGCACCTGGTCACCTCGGACCGGGTGCCGGTGCTGCGCATCTACTGCTCCGACTCGTGGCCGCATCTCATCGAGGCGTGCGAGAGCGCCATGCGAGCGGTGCTGGCGAACAAGGTCCAGCGCATACAGAAGCGCGGCTGCGTCGCGGTGCAAAGCACCGGCAAGCACTGGCCATGCTTGTTCCCCCAGCACGGCCCGGGCAAGAAGCACCAACGGCCGATCGTCCTCGCCGACTGGCAGCGGGAGATCGTCACCGCGCACCCCGGTCATTTCCTGCGTGGGCTGTTCCACTCCGACGGCAGCCGGTTTACCAACCGGGTCACCGTCCGTGGCAGGGAGTACGTCTATCCGCGCTACATGTTCTCCAACCGGTCCACCGACATCATGTCGCTGTGTCAGTGGGCACTCGACCTGCTCGGAATCGCGTGGCGCATGAACCTTCCGTGGTCGCTGTCGGTGGCTCGGCGGGAGGCGGTCGCGGCCTTGGACCGGCACGTCGGCCCAAAGTCTTGACCTGGGGCGAAGGCCCGATCGCCGGTCAGCCGAGTTCGGCGAGCGCCCGGGCGAGGTCGTCGCGCAGGTCCTCCGGGTCCTCCAGGCCGACGGAGACGCGCAGCAGCCCGCCGTCGGGCTTGGCCTCCCCTTCGACCGGGCGGTGGGTCAGCGAGGCCGGGTGCTGGATGAGCGTGTCGACGCCGCCGAGCGAGACCGCGTGGGTGATCAGCCGGCAGGCGTTGGCCACGGTGGCCGCGGCGGGGGCGCCGCCGCGTACCTCGAAGGCGAGCAGGCTGCCGGTGCCGGTCAGCTGTCGGCCGACGAGGCCGGCGGGGTCGTGCAGCGAGGGGTGGTGCACGCGGACGACGGCGGGGTGGTCGGCGAGCCAGCCGGCGAGTTTCTCGGCGCCGGCCTGCTGGGCGCGTACCCGGACCGGGAGGGTCTGCAGGCCGCGGTGCAGCAGGTAGCCGCCGAGCGGGTGCAGGATGGCGCCGGTGAGGGCGCGGACCTGGCGCAGCCGGGTGGCCCAGCCGGTGTCGCAGGCGACGACGCCGGCGAGGACGTCGCCGTGGCCGCCGATGCTCTTGGTGGCGCTGTGCAGGACGAGCGCGGCGCCGTGCCGGGCGGGTTGCTGGAGCACCGGGGTGGCGACGGTGTTGTCGACGAGCAGCGGTACGTCGCCGGCGGCGTGGGCGACGCCGGCGATGTCGACGAGGTCGAGGGTGGGGTTGGCCGGCGTCTCGAGGATCACGAGTGCGGTGTCGGGGCGGACGGCGGCGGCGACCTCGTGCGGGCGGGCCCAGGTGACGGTGGTGCCGAGCAGGCCGGTGGCGAGGACGTGGTCGGTGCCGCCGTAGAGGGGGCGGACGGCGACGACGTGGCGGCGGCCGTCGGAGGTGGCGGCGAGCAGGGTGGCGGTGAGGGCGGCCATGCCGCTGGCGAAGGCGACGGCTTCGGCGGTGCCTTCGAGGCTGGCGAGGGCGGTCTCGAAGCGGGCCACGGTGGGGTTCCACAGCCGCTGGTAGACGGCGCTGGCGCCGGGCGGGAGGGTGCCGCCGGTGGCGAGGGTCTCGTAGGCGTCGCCGCCGGCGTCGACCGAGGGCAGCGGGTTGGTGGTGGAGAGGTCGATCGGGGGTACGTGGACGCCGAGGGCGGCGAGGTCGTCGCGGCCGGCGTGCACGGCTCGGGTGTCCACGGTCGTCATGCGGAGAGCATCGAACATCACGCCAATCTCTAGCAATAGATCCGCAGATGGTTCGGTGACTGCCCTTGGTGTGTCGTGGTGATTCGGTGGAGGATGCTTCCATGCCCTCTGTAGCGAATGATCTGCGGCGCTTCCCGTCGCTGGACGACGTCGACCGCGCGATCCTGGCCGAGCTCGCCGCGGACGGCCGGCTGCCGAACAACGCGCTGGCCGAGCGGGTGGGGGTGGCGCCGTCCACCTGCCTGGCCCGGACCCGGGCGCTGCGCGAGTGCGGGGCGATCCGGGGTTTCCACGCGGAGGTGGATCCGGCGGCGGTGGGCCTGCCGTTGCAGGCGCTGGTGTCGGTGCGGTTGACCGCGCACGAGCGTCCGGTGGTGGACGCGTTCCGGGCCCGGTCGGTGCGGCTGCCCGGGGTGGTGTCGGTGTTCCACGTGGCCGGCGCGGACGACTATGTGCTGCACGTGCGGGCGGCGTCGGCGGACGCGTTGCGGGACTTCGTGCTGGACCACCTGGCGGTGGATCCGGCGGTGCAGCACACCCAGACCAGCCTCATCTTCGAGCAGGCGCGCGGGGTGGGTTGAGTCGCCGCGGGGAACAAATCCGGCGGGCCGCGGGTTGGCCAGCCGTGTGATCGACGTACCGCTCTCTGTTCTTGATCTTGCTCCGGTCGCGGCCGGTACCACCGCCGGCGAGGCGCTGCGGCACACCACCGAGTTGGCCCGGCGGACCGAGGAACTGGGTTACCACCGGTTCTGGGTGGCCGAGCACCACAACATGCCGGCAATCGCCTCGTCGGCGCCGGCGGTGCTGCTCGCCCACCTGGCGGCGCACACCAGCACCATCCGGCTGGGCTCCGGTGGGGTGATGCTGCCCAACCACGCGCCGCTGGTGGTGGCCGAGCAGTTCGGCACCCTGGAGGCGTTGCACCCGGGCCGGATCGACCTGGGCATCGGTCGGGCGCCGGGCACCGACCAGGTGACCGCGCTGGCGTTGCGCCGGACGATGGAGGGGCTGTCGGCGGAGGGCTTCCCGCAGGAGCTGGCCGACCTGATGAACTACTTCAGCGGCGAACGGCCGGGGCCGATCGTGGCGACGCCGGGGCGCGGCCAGCAGCCGGCGATCTGGCTGCTGGGTTCCAGCGGGTTCAGCGCCCGGCTGGCCGGGCTGCTCGGGCTGCCGTTCTCGTTCGCGCACCATTTCAGCGCGCAGAACACGCTCCCCGCGCTGGCGCTGTACCGGGAGAGCTTCCGGCCGTCGCGCTGGCTGGAGCGGCCGTACGCGATGGTCGCGGTGAACGCGGTCTGCGCGGAGACCGACGAGCGGGCCGAGTGGTTGGCCGGGCCGAGTGCGCTGTCGTTTTTGAAGCTGCGCTCGGGTCGCCCGGAGCCGCTGGCCACCCCGGAGGAGGCGGCGGCCTACCCGTACACCGAGATCGAGCGGGAGTTCGTCGAGCAGCGGCGGGAGGGTCAGGCGATGGGCTCGCCGGAGACGGTCCGCCGACAGCTGACCGACCTGCTGGCCCGGACCGGCGCGGACGAGCTGATGCTGACCACCCTGGTGTACGACGTCGCCGACCGGGTGCGGTCGTACCAGCTGATCGCCGAGCAGGTGGCCGGCGGCCTGCGCCGCTGAAACACGATCTTCACGCCGGCGTCACCCGCGCGACGCGGAGGGTGCCTAGCGTTGGTGCCGGTGGTGGTACGGCATTCCCGGTCGGGACGGGTCGGGGATGCCGCGGTGTGGCGCACCGGGCCGTGGCTGGGCGGATTCCGCGGCCGCGGCCCGGTGCCAGCCGGCGACCCGGCGAGATCGACCCCAGCCGCCGGCCCGGCGGGACCGGGCCGGCGGGGTGCGGGTCAGCGTGGGTGGACGTTCGGGGTCGGCGGCGTGGCCATGCCGTCGCCGATGAAGAAGCTCGGGTGCGGCGGCTGGTTGTAGGCGGTGTTCTGCCAGGCGACCGCGACCCGGTACTGCGGATCGTGCATCAGGGTGTGGATCCGGGTGCCGGTCGGCGTCGGGGTGCTGTAGATCCGCAGCGCCCGGCTGTCGGTGGTCCGCCAGACCACCTCCTCGCGCCAGTCGCCGAACAGGTCGGCGGAGAGCGCGGGGGTGGCCTTGGTGCCGTTGTTCGCCGCCACCCCGCTCCCGGTGAGCAGGCGGGTGTCGCCGCCGGTGCCGTACTTGTCGATCCGGGTGCCGTCGAGCAGTTCGCGCACCGGGTCGCCGTCCCACCAGGCGAGGAAGTTCGCCGACGACGGGGTGCGCCCGACGCTGCCGCCGGCGCCGTTGTAGAGGTTGCCCATGTTGGTGCCGGCGCCCCAGAACTCGGCGCCCGGGCTGCCGGCGTGGATGTCCGCGGCGACGCCGCGGCCGGGGCCCTCCGCGCCGCCGTTGTTCGGCCGTTGCCAGAGCACCTGACCGGTCCGGGCGTCGTGCAGGTCGGCTGCGGGGGCGCTGCCCGACTCGTGGATGGTGAAGACCTCCAGGCCGGCGCGGCCGGGCAGGAGGTCGCCGACGTGCAGGGCATCGCCGTGGCCGAAGCCGGTGGCGTACCGGAGCCGGCCGTCGTCGTCGATGGTGGCCGAGCCGTAGACGATCTCCTGGCGGCCGTCGGCGTCGACGTCGGCCACCGAGAGGTTGTGGTTGCCCTGGCCGGCCGCGGCGCCGTTGCCGGCGGCGTTGGAGTCGAAGGTCCACCGCCTGCGCAGGGTGCCGTCGCGGAAGTCCCAGGCGGCGATGACGGCCCGGGTGTAGTAGCCGCGGGCCATCACCAGCGAGGGACGCTGCCCGTCCAGGTAGGCGGTGGCGGCGAGGAACCGGTCGACCCGGTTGCCGTAGTTGTCGCCCCAGGCGGAGACGGTGCCGCGCGGCGGGTCGTAGTCGACGGTGGAGAGGGCGGTGCCGGTGCGGCCGTCGAACATGGTCAGGTACTCCGGCCCGGCGAGCACGTAGCCGCTGGCGTTGCGGTGGTCGGCCGCGGCGTTGCCGATCACCTGGCCGGTGCCGGAGCGGGTGCCGTCGGCGGTCTTCATGGCCACCTCGGCGCGGCCGTCGCCGTCGTAGTCGTACACCTGGAACTGGGTGTAGTGGGCGCCGGCGCGGATGTTGCGGCCCAGGTCGATCCGCCACAGCCGGGTGCCGGTGAGGGTGTAGGCGTCGACCTGGACGGTGCCGGTGTGGCCGGCCTGTGAGTTGTCCTTGGCGTTGGACGGTTCCCACTTGAGCACGATCTCGTAGCGGCCGTCGCCGTCGAGGTTGCCGACGGAGGCGTCGTTGGCGGAGTAGGTGTAGGCCTCACCGGTCGGGGTGGTGCCACCGGCCGGCACCTGCAGCGGCACGTCGAGGTAGCCGGCGGGGAACTGCAGCGCGGGCGGCGACGCCGGCTGTTCCACGCCGCCGACCACGGCCCGCACGGTGTACGCGGCCCCGGCGGGCGCGCCGGCGTCGTAGTGGTTGGTGGCGCCCGTGATCGGGCTGGCGTTCACCCGGGTGCCGCTCCGGTAGAGGTTGAACGCGACGCCGGTGGTCTCGGTGCCGAGCAGCCGCCAGGAGACCAGGTTGCCGCTGCCCGAGCGCACGCTGACCAGGCCCCGGTCGAGGTCCTCCACCTGCACGGCTCCGGGCGGCGGGCTGGTCGGCGGGAGGCTGGTCGGCGGCGGGCTGGTGGTCGGCGGCGTCGAGGTGGGCGGGGCGCCGGTGCAGGTGGTGCCGTTGAGGGCGAAGCTGGTCGGCGCGGGGTTGCCGCCGGTCCAGCTGCCGACGAAGCCGAACGCGGCGGTGTCGCCGGTGCCGAGCGCGGCGTTCCAGTCGACGTTGCGGGCGCTGACGTCGACGCCGTACTGGCTGACCGTGGCGTTCCACGCCTGGCCGACCCGCTGGCCGGCCGGGAAGGTCCAGGTGAGCGTCCACCCGGTGATCGGGTCGCCGAGGTTGGTGACGGCGACGTCCGCGCCGAACCCGTCGGGCCACTGGTTGGTGACCCGGTAGTCGACCCGGCAGCCGGCGGCGGCCGCCGCGGCGGTGAGGGTGGTCAGGGTGCCGGCGGCGAGCGTGGCCGCGGCGGCCGCGGCGAGCAGCGCGACGCGGCGGGTGGGGACAGGCATGCGGAGCCCTCCGGGAAGGTGGGGCGCGCGGCGGCCGGGCAGCGCCGGCCTGCCCTGGGCCGGCGGGGAGGGCGTACGCCGCGCTGGCGGCAGGGGACCCGACGCGCGAGGTGGGCGTCGGGGTGGCGGCTCCGCGCCCCTGCGATGCTACGGCCGTGGTCGGGTCGGCACAATCGGTCATTCTCTTGCCGGCCGGCCGGTTTCTTGATCGACTCGTCGGGTGGCTGAGCACATGACCCCGGACGAGTTCCGCCGCGCCGGGCACGCCGTGGTGGACTGGATCGCCGACTACTGGGCGACGCTGGAGCGGCGCCCGGTGACCTCGCCGGACCCGCCCGGCGCGCTGACCGCGGCGCTGCCGGCCGGCCCCACGGCGCACGGGGAACCGGTCGACGCCGTCCTGGCCGACCTGGACGCGCTGGTCGCGCCCCGGCTGACGCACTGGCAGCATCCCGGGTTCTTCGGCTACTTCCCGGCCAACACCAGCGGTCCCAGCGTCCTGGGCGACCTGGTCAGCTCGGGCCTCGGCGTGCAGGGCATGCTCTGGGCCACCGGCCCGGCCGCCACCGAGCTGGAGACGGCGATGCTGGACTGGCTCGCCGACCTGCTCGACCTGCCCCAGCGGTTCCGGTCGACCGGCAGCGGCGGCGGGGTGATCCAGGACTCGGCGTCCTCGGCGACGCTGGTGGCGACGCTCGCCGCGCTGCACCGGGCCGGCGGCGGCCGGTGGCGGCGGGCCGGGGTGGACCGGCGCTACCGCGTCTACGCCTCGACCCAGGCGCACTCCTCGGTGGAGAAGGCGGCGCTGATCGCCGGGCTCGGGGAACAGGGCGTCCACCCGGTCGAGGTCGACCCGGAGACGCTGGCGATGGAGCCGGCCGCGCTGCGCGCCGCGATCGAGGCGGACCTGGCCGTCGGCGAGGTGCCGGCGCTGGTGGTGGCGACCATCGGCACCACCTCCACCACCGCAGTGGACCCGTTGCCGGAGATCGGGGCGATCTGCGCCGAGCACGGCGTCTGGCTGCACGTCGACGCCGCGTACGCGGGCGCGGCGGCGGTCTGCCCGGAGCTGCGGTGGTCGCACGCGGGGGTGGAGTACGCCGACTCCTACTGCTTCGACCCGCACAAGTGGCTGCTCACCGGCTTCGACTGCGACGCGTTCTGGGTGGCCGACCGGGCTTCGCTGATCGAGGCGCTGACGGTGCTGCCGGAGTACCTGCGCAACGCCGCCAGCGAGTCCGGGGCGGTGATCGACTACCGGGACTGGCAGGTGCCGCTGGGCCGCCGGTTCCGGGCGCTCAAGCTGTGGTTCGTGCTGCGCTGGTACGGGGTCGAGGGGTTGCGGGCACACATCCGCACCGGGGTGGCGCTGGCCGCCCGGTTCGCCGACCGGGTTCGCGCCGACGAGCGGTTCGAGCTGGCCGCGCCGCACCCGTTCTCGCTGGTCTGTTTCCGGCTGCGGGCCGGTGACGAGGCCAGCGCGCGGCTGCTGGCCCGGGTCAACGCCACCGGCCGGGTGCACCTGACCCAGACCCGGGTGGCCGGCCGGTACACGCTGCGGCTGGCCGTCGGCTCGCCGTTCACCGCGCAGGCGCACGTCGACGAGGCGTGGGAACTGCTCAGCGCCGCCGCCGACGAGGAGTGAGCGCCGCCGCCCGGGGTCAGGTCCAGGCGCGCGGGTCGGCGACCAGTTCGGTGACCCGCCCGGGCAGCGTGCCGCTGGCCACGTCGGCCACGGTGACCAGTTCCAGGATCTCCCGTTCGGTGGCCCGCAGGGCGATCCAGACGTCCTGCAACGCGCGGGCGGCGCCGTGGTAGCCGAGCTGCTCCGGACGCTGCCCGCGGACGTGCGCCAGCGGACCGTCGATTACCCGGATCACCTCGGCCAGCGAGATCTCCTCGGCCGGACGGGCCAGCCAGTAGCCGCCCTCGGGGCCGCGCTGGGCCTGCACGATGCCGCCCCGGCGCAGCTGCAACAGGATGCTCTCCAGGAACTTCGGCGGGATCTCCTGGGCGCGGGCGATCTGCTCGGCGGTGACCGGCCGGCCCCGCCCGACGCCGGCGCCGCCGGTCACCGAGGCAAGCTCGACGACCGCTCGGAGGGCGTAGTCGACCCGGGCGGAGAGGCGCATGCCGGCAAGGTTAGCTGGCCGCTCCCCCCGCCCGGACGATCACCCCTCGGCCGACCGTCGGCGCGCCATCGCCTCGGGCGAGGGGTGCTCCGCGACGGCGCGGACGCGCCGAGGCCGGCCGGGCTCAGGCCCCGACGCGGCGCAGCAGCCCTTCCTGGACGGCGCTGGCGATCTGCCGGCCGTCGCGGGTGAACATCCGGCCGGTGGCCAGCCCCCGGGCGCCGGACGCCGACGGGCTCCAGCAGTCGTAGAGGAACCACTCGTCGGCGCGGAACGGCCGGTGGAACCAGAGCGCGTGGTCCAGGCTGGCGCCCACCACCCCGCCGGGGCCCCAGACCTCGCCGTGCACCGAGAGCACCGAGTCCAGCAGGGTGAGGTCGGAGGCGTAGGTCAACGCGCAGGCGTGCAGCAGCGGGTCGTCGGGCAGCTTGCCGTCGATGCGCATCCAGACCCGCTGGTGCGGGTCGGCGGGCCGGTCGCCGGGGCGTACCCAGCCGGGCTCGCCGACGTAGCGCACGTCGATCGGGCGCGGGATCTGCCCCCAGATGCCGAGCCGCTCCGGGTAGCGGGAGAGCCGGTCGGTCATGGTCGGGACCTCGTCCGGGCCGGGCACGTCCGCCGGCAGCGGGGCGTGGTGGTCCAGCCCCTCCTCGAGGCGTTGGAACGAGGCCGACATGAAGAAGATCGGCTTGTCGTGCTGGAGCGCGACGCAGCGGCGTACCGAGAAGGAGCGGCCGTCGCGGATGTTCTCCACCTCGTAGGCGATCGGTTCGACCGGGTCGCCGGCGCGCACGAAGTAGCCGTGCAGCGAGTGCACGAAACGCTCCGGGTCGACGGTCCGCCCGGCGGCGACCAGCGCCTGGCCGGCGACCTGGCCGCCGTACACCCGCTGGGGGCCGACCGGCGGGCTGATCCCGCGGAAGGTCATCTCGCCGGTCGGGTCGAGGTCGAGGACCTCCAGCAGCTGGTCGACGGCGGCCTGGCCGACCGCGGCCTGGCCGGCGGTCACTGCAGGGCCCGCGCGGACGCGGCGTCGACCAGCGACCCCAGCTGGTGTACGCGCAGGGTGTTGGTCGAGCCGGGGGTGCCGGGCGGGCTGCCGGCGACGATCACCACGTAGTCGCCGGGGTTGGCCCGGTTGAGGCCGAGCAGCGCCTGGTCGACCTGACGGAACATGTCGTCGGTGTGCTCGACGAACGGCATCAGGAAGGTCTCCACGCCCCAGGAGAGGGCCAGCTGGTTGCGCACCTCGGGCACCGGGGTGAAGGCCAGCAGCGGCAGGTCGCAGTGCAGCCGGGACAGCCGCCGCACGGTGTCGCCGGTCTGCGAGAAGGCGACCATCGCCTTGGCGCCGATGGCCCGGGCGATCGAGGAAGCGGCGACGGTGAGCGCCCCGCCGTGGGTACGCGGGTCGTGCTGCAGCCGGGGCACCCCGATCGAGCCGGACTCGGTGGTGGTGACGATCTTGGCCATGGTACTGACGGTGAGCACCGGGTACTTGCCGACGCTGGTCTCGCCGGAGAGCATCACCGCGTCGGCCCCGTCGAGCACCGCGTTGGCCACGTCGGAGGCCTCCGCCCGGGTCGGCCGGGAGTTCTCGATCATGGAGTCGAGCATCTGGGTGGCGACGATGACCGGCTTGGCGTTCTCCCGGCACAGCTGCACGGCGCGCTTCTGCACCAGCGGGACCTGGTCCAGGGGCAGCTCGACGCCGAGGTCGCCGCGGGCGACCATGACACCGTCGAAGGCCAGCACGATCGCCTCGAGGTGGTCGACCGCCTCCGGCTTCTCGACCTTGGCCAGCACCGGCCGGTGCACCCCGGCCTCGGCCATGATCGCGTGGACCAGCTTGATGTCGTCGGCGGAGCGGACGAAGGAGAGGGCGACCAGGTCGACGCCGAGGCCGAGGGCGAAGCGCAGGTCCTCGGCGTCCTTGTCGGAGAGGGCCGGCACGCTGACGGCCACGTTGGGCAGCGACACACCCTTGTTGTTGGAGACCGGTCCGCCCTCGGTGACCAGGCAGCGGATGTCGTTGCCGGTGACGTCGGTGACCTCCACGGCCACCCGGCCGTCGTCGATCAGCAGCCGGTCACCGGGCTTCACCTCCTGCGGCAGCTTCCGGTAGGTGCAGGAGACCCGGTCCTTGGTGCCCATCACGTCGTCGCCGGTGATCACCACCGAGTCGCCGGTACGCCACTCGTGCGGGCCGTCGGCGAACCGGCCCAGCCGGATCTTGGGCCCCTGGAGGTCGGCCAGCACCGCCACCGGCCGACCGGCCGCGTCGGCCGCCTCGCGTACCAGCCGGTACACCGCCTCGTGGTCGGCGTGGCTGCCGTGGCTGAAGTTGAGCCGGGCCACGTTCATGCCCGCCTCGACGAGCCCTCGGATCCGTTCCGGCGACGAGGTGGCAGGACCAAGAGTGCAGACGATCTTCGCGCGGCGTGTCACGCCCATCAGGCTAGTCTCTCCTCCGGGTCGCACTTCGGGCCGACCCCTCGCGGGACTGCGGAACAAATTGTCCAACGACGCGCGATCCGCGCGCAGCCGGCGGGCGGAACCCGCGCCGGGAACGTTGAGGTGGCGGGCATCGGCGACCGCGCGCCGGGAATCGTACGCCCCCACCGCGAGCGCGCCCCCGGGTGCTCCCGGCGGGCGCGGCCGGCGCACCCCGGTTGCCGGGACGGTTGCGGCCGAGGGGTGTGGCGGCGGCCGGCCGGATGACGACAGCCGTCTCCGGACGGCGGCTCAGCTCTGCGTCTTGGCCAGCGGAAACTCCAGCGAGCCGGCCGGGCAGAGGAAGGTCATCACGTCCACCCGGTAGAGCCCCGCCTGCACCGCCGGGTCGGCCTCCATCACGCTGCGCACGTCGTCGACCGAGCCGGTGCGGGACAGGCCGAAACCGATCGGCGGCTCCGGATTGCGGGCCGGGCCGTCCACCGAACCGGCGACCAGCACGATCCCCCGCCGTTGCAGCGCCTGCATGTGCTCGGCGTGCTCGGACTGCAACCGCTGGACCGTCTCCGCCGGCAGCGCCCGCCCGGCCGCGCCCGGATACAGCACGATGCACTCGTACGTGTCGAGCGCGAAGTCGACCTGCGGCACTGCGGCCATGACGCCCCCCTGCTCCGCCGGATCTCGGTAGCCTGCGCCCAGCGTCCCACGCGCGGTCGCGGCGCGCGGTCGCTCGCGCCAACTGCCGCCACCGCTGTCGCGCCGACGATCCGCCGCCCCCGGCGCGAGCCCGGGCCGCCGGTTCCGCCGGCAGGTCGGCTGACCCGGGCGCGCCGGACGACTACCGTGGACGGTCCGGTCAGGGGTTCGGTCATCGGAGGTCGCGGATGGACGATCTGGCGCCCACGCAGCCGGCGCCGCTGCCGTACGCCGAGGTCACCGACGAGGCGTACGCGCGGGAGGCGGCCGCCACCTTCACGGTGCGCGAGTTCGACGCGGCGGTGGTGCTGAGCGGCGGCTGCCCGCGCTGCCAGGATCCGATCACCTTCACCCTGGTCGACGCGGTGTTCCGCCGGGACGCCCCGGACGGGCCGGCGGCCGACACGCCGGACCGGCCAGCGGTCGGCACGCCGGACCGGCCGAGGGCCGGCACGCCGGACCGGCCGGGGGCCGGCGGCACGGTCGAGCCGGCCACGGTGCCCGCGCCCCAGGAGGCGACCGCGCCGGCGGCGCCGACCTACCGCACGGTCTTCTGCACCTGCGAGGTCGCCCACCCGTTCCGGGCGGAGGGGCAGGTCGGCTGCGGCGCGTACTGGACCCTGCGGCTGGACGTCGAGCCGTGATCCGGCTGCGCCCCGGGCCGCCGGCCACGGTGGCTGACCTGCGCCAGGCGCAGACGCTGGCCGGGCTGCTCCGCGCCGAGCTGGACCGGGTCCGGTCCGCCGCGCTGGCCTGGCGCAACGGCCTCGGCGCCCTGCTGCTCGCCCTGGTCGGGTTCAGCCTGATCCGGGGCCGCACCGACGTCGGCACGCTCGCCCCGGGCTGGGCGGCCCTGGTCGGCGTCCTGCTGCTGGCCGCGCTGGTCACCGGCGCGGTGGGTGCGCTGGCGCTGCTGCGCGCCGCGCACGGGCGGCTGGCCGTCACGCCGGTCGCCGCGTTGCCACCCCCGCCGACGGGTGACCACCAGGAGGCGGTGGCCGCGGTCCGCGCCCTGCGCACCGGCGTGGGCCTGGTGCTGCTCTGCGCCGCGCTGCTGGTCGCGGCGGTCGGCGTGACCTGGTACGGCCCGCCGCGCACCGGCCCGTTCGTGCAGGTCGGCACCGGCGCCGGCACGGCCTGCGGGACGGTGACCGGGGCGGCCGTCGGGACGCTGACGGTCCGCACCGCGACCGGGCCGGTCCAGGTGCCGCTGAGCGACACCACCACGATCAGGGCGGTACCGGCCTGCTGAAACGGGATGGGCCGGACCCGCGCCCACCGGCCGGTCGCTCACAGCGGCGGCCGGCGGCCCGGCCACGGGACCCCGACGAACCGTGGACCGGGCACCGACCCGGCCACGGGACCCGACGAACCGTGGACCGGGCACCGACCCGGCGACGGGTGGCCGGGCACCGAGCCGGCGGGCGGTGGGGTCAGGGGCCGACGTGCGCGTAGGCGGCCCAGAGTTCGGGTGCCTCGCGCAGCGCCTGCCGCGTCTCGCGGACCGCGCCGTGCAGGGCGACCGCGGCCCGCTCCGGGTCGATCCGGCCCGGCCCGCCCGGCGCCGCCAGGCCGGCGTAGAGGCGGTCGCAGAGCCGGGCGGTGACCGCGTCCGAGATGGACCAGAGCGAGCCGATCACGTGCCGGAACCCGGCGAGCTGGAACGCGGTGCCGAGGCTGATCGTCTCGTCGGGCAGGGCGGCTCCGCCGCGTACCGTCTCGCAGGCGGAGAGCACCGCCAGCCCGGCCGGCGCGGTCGCGCGGAGCTGCCACAGGTCGCGGACGTGCAGCGGGCCGTCGGCGAGCGCGAGCCGGCCGAGCGCCGGGGCGGCCAGGTCCTGGGCGCCGTGGCAGGACAGGTGGGCGACCGGGCGGCCGGCCAGCGCGGCCAGCACCGCCTGCCGGGTGGCCGCCGACCCGGTCAACGGCTGCACCCGGGCCAGGTGCCGGGTCACGATCTCCTGTTCCCGGTCGACGCCGGGCAGGTCGGCCAGGCCGGGGGTCTGCGGCAGGCCGACGAAGAGCGCCGCGTCCACCGCGACGGAGCCGGCGGCCCGGCCGTCGCCGGCGCGCAGCAGTTCCCGCAGCGAGGCCGTGTACGACGGGACGACCCGCTCCAGCGCCCCGTCGCCGGTGGGCGGGCTGGCGGCGTGCAGTGGCAGCAGGCTGAGCAGCCCGGTCGGGCACCACCAGAGGCGCGGCAGGGCGGTGCCGCCGGTGATGGCCGGGGCGAGGTCGTCCAGCACCGGGCGGGCCACCACCCGCCACAGCCAGTCGAGGGTCCCGGTGATCGTCCGCCGGGCCGCCAGCCGGCGTCGCTGGTCAGCCAGCGCTTCCGCCGGCCCCCCACCGGCCGCGCCGGATCCGGCCAGCACGGCACCTGACCCGGCCGGCACAGCACCGGATTCCGCAGCGGCGGCGCTCGGCCCCGCGGGCGCGACGACCGACCCGGCGGGCGCGGCCCCAGCGGGCGCGGTGCCGGCGGGCGCGGTGGCCGCGCCGACGGCGAGGAGGAAGGCGACCACCCGGTCGACCAGGTCGGCCTGGGTCAGCTGCGGCAGCGGGACCACCCGGACGCCGGTGCCGTCGATTACCAGCGCGTCGCACCGGCGTCGCGCCACGTTGACCAGCACGACCGGGCCCCTGCCGACGGCCCGGGCCAGGTCGGCGAAGGCAGGCGGCCGGAGGAAGTCGGCGAAGCCGGGCAGCCGACGGATGTCGGCCAGCAGCTCGCGCCGCCGGACGGCGAGTTCGTGCCGCCGTTCGGGCGTGCCGGGCGACGGCACGACCGTCATCGGTGACCCGGCCGCCCATGAGTCGGCCAGCGCACCGCCGGCGGCCGGTGTGGTGGCCGGTACGCCAACCCTCGGCGGCGCGCTGGCCGCGGTACCGGCGGAGGCGAGCCCGTCCAGTTCGGCCTGTACCTCGGCGAAGCGTTCGGCCAGTTCCGGTGCCCGTTCGCGGAGCGCGTCGAGGCTGGCCCGGGCGTCGCGGACCCGGGTGAGCAGCACGCCCCGGCCGTACTCCAGCAGCTCCACCGCCCGCTCCGGCCGCCCGACGTCGAGGGCGCACGCCGCGGCCGCTCCGGCGAGGCCGGGGAACTGGGCCAGCAGCCGCGCCTGGTCGTCCGGGTCCATGCCGTGCCAGGCGACCAGGTCGATCAGTTCGATCGCCGAGGCGTACCCGGCCAGGGCGGTGGGCAGGTCGCCGAGGTGTTCGGCGAGGGCGGCGTACCGCCGGGCGGCGGTGGCCCGCAGCAGCGAGGGCGCGGCCTCGACGGCGGCGGCCTCGCGCAGCGCGGCGAGCGCCTCGGCGCGCAGCGCGTCGGGCGAGGTGTCGGCCCACACCCCGGCGGGCGCGGTCGCCCCCGGGTCGGGTTCGGCCGGCCGCGCGTCGCCGCCGAGGACCGGGACGCCGCCGTCCGCCCGGGCGGCCGCCTCGTCCAGCGCGACGGCCAGGTTGAGCAGGCACGTCGTCCGGTCGGCGTGCCCGGCCGGGTGATCGGCCAACGCCTCCCGGTAGGCCCGGATGGCCGCGGCGAGATCGGCGGCGCGGCCGGCCAGGCGGAACCGCAGCAGCAGCGTGTTGCCGAGGTTGGTCGACAGCCGGTACCGCTCCGGGCCGCTCTCCTCGGTGACGTCGCTGGCTGCCACCAGCGCGTCGATCGCCTCGTCGAGCGCCGCCGGGTCAGCGGTGACCTGGTGGCGCAACAGGTTCGCCAGGGCGAGCGTGCCGAGCACCTTGCCGACCTCGTGGGCCTCCGCGCCCTGTCGCGCCAGGTCCGCCGCCTCGCGCAGCGCCGCCACCGCCGCCTCCACGTCCGACCCGGCGGCCTCGGCCACGCCCTCCGGCGCGGCGAGGGTCACCTCGGCCCGGCGGTTGAGCGCCGAGCCGTAGGTGGTCAGGGCGAGGAGGCGGTCCGGGTGCTCGGCCGGGGTCACGGCGACCGCACGGCGCAGCACCTCGACCGCCTCGGTCAGGGTGGCCAGGTCCTGGGTGCGGGCGAACAGGGTTTGCAACACCAGGCCGAGGTTGGACAGGTAGACCGGCAGCTTCGGGGAGTCGGGCCGCGCGGTGGCCACCGCCTCCCGCAGCGCGGCGGCGGCCGGTTCCAGCCGGTCGGCAGCGCCGGTCCGGTCGGCGATCTCGCGCCACAGCTCGCCGAGGTTGCTCAGCACGTCCGGGCGGGTGGGGTGCCCGGCCGGCAGCAGCCGCTGCGCCTCGCGGAGACTGCTCTCGGCGACGCGCAGCGCGTCGATCCCGTCCAGCGCGGCGTGCCAGCGGCCCAGCGCGTGCCCGAGGTCGGCGAGGCGGACCCCGCGCTCGGTGTCGTCCGGGGCGCCGGCGACGCCCAGCCGCAGCAGGTGGATCGCGCTCCGCAGATCGGCGTCGCGCCGGTCCCGGGCGTACCGCCGTTCGAGCAGCTTGCCGGCGACGTGCCGCAGCCCGTCCGGGTCCGGCGCGTCCGCCACGGCCGCCAGGTACGCGTCGATCGCCGCGTCCAGGTCGGCGGGGTCGCCGTCGGCCTCGTGCCGGGTGCCGAGCAGCGCCGCCAGGCCGACCCGGGCCACGCCGGCCAGCGCCCGGTCGAGCCCGCCGCCGGCCAGCGCCGCCTGGTACGCCCCGATGGCGGCGTCCCGGTCGGCCGGGGCCCCGGAGCGCGTGAACCGGTCGGCCAGTGCGCTGCCGAGCACCACGGCCAGTCGCGGGTCGTCCATACCCCCGGCGGCCGCGGTGAGGGCCTCGACCGCCCGGTCCAGGTCGGCCGGATCGTGGCGCAGCAGCCAGCGGTCGCGCAGCCGCTGGCCGAGGTTGGCCTGTGCCAGGGCCCGGATCCGGGGGTCCGCCGCGGCGGCCCGGGCGGCGTCGCCGAGCAGGGTGATCGACTCGTCCAACGCGGCCCGGTCACCGTCGAGTTCGTAGCGGTCGCTGAGCACGTTGCCGAGGTTGAACATCCGCACCGGGCGGTCCCGGTCGCCCGCCGGGGTGGAATCCAGGCTCTCCCGGTGCGCCTCGACCGCCCGCCGCAGGTGCTCCGGCGACCGGCCGCGGTGCAGGAACAGGTCCCGGTGCGCCTTGCCGAGGGCGGAGAGGTAGTGCAGCCGGGCGGGGTCAGCCGCCGGCGTGCCGGCGACGGCCCGGCGCAGCAGGTCGGCGGCCCGGTCGGCAACCGAGTAGTCGCCGCTGCGCTCGGCCCCGCCCATCAGCTGCGCCGCCTCCAGGAACAGCGCCATCGCCTCCTCGCCGGAAGAGCTCGGCCCGGCGGACGGTCCTGCCCGGCCTGGCGAGCCGGCGCGGGCGCCCGCGCCGGAGGGCGCGGACCGTTGCGCCGGCACGCCGTCGCGGGCCGCGGTGGAGCGGGGACCGTGCACCCGCAGCATCGCCGCCAGTGAGGGCGGCACCCGCTCGGGCGCGGCGGCCAGCAGCAGCTCGGTGAGCAGCACCGCATGGTCCAGGTCGGCCTGGTCCTGACCGGCCGGCAGCACCTGGTACCGGTACCAGTGCAGGCAGGCGATGAGGAAGACGGCCTCCGCCGTGGCGTCGTCGATGCGGTCCCGGCGGGCCGCCCGCGCGACGAGGTCGGCGACGGCGTCGGCGTCCCTGGTCGCCGCCGGATCGAGCACGTGCCGAGGGTCCATGGTGGAGCCAAAGGCGTCCAGCCGCTCGCGCAGCCGGGCCAGCGGGTCAGTCTTGCGTCGCCACATCGGGCCTCCCCCGGTCGGGCTCGCGCCGTGCTCCATCAGGGGTAGCAGAACGGTACGACGGCGGGCGAGCGCAAAGCCGACACCCCCCCGCCCGGACACCCCGGGGGATCAGGCCGGGGTGTCCGGCAGGTCGCCCGGTTGGCGGGCCGCGCGCAGCGCCTCGGTCGCCTGGGTCAACAGGCGGGCCGCGTCGGTGCGCCCGTTGACCTGCAGCTCCACCTCGGTCTCGCCGGACTGGATGCGGACGCTCGCCTCGGTGCGCTGCTGGTCGACCCAGGACTGCAACAGGTTGAACAGCCCCGGCAGCAGCCCCTGCGCCAGCACCGCGATGATGACCGCGTCGCTGAATCCGGGGCGGCCGGCACCGCCTCCGCCGGCCGGGCGGACCGCGGGCCGGTACTCCGGCCGCCGGTGGATCCAGTCCAGCAGGGCGACCTGGGGCCGCTGCCGGTGCCGGGGGGTGATGGTCAGCCGCACCGGCTGCCGCGTCGCGCTCTCCACGTCGGTCACGTCGGTCTCCCCGATCAGTCGCGGGTCTGGAAGGTGAGGCTGTCGCCGGTGGCGGTGAGGACGCCGCTGACGACCAGCTCCTGCTCGTCGGTGAAGGGTGCGGTCCCGCCGAAGTAGCCGGTGGAGGTGCCGGTGGCGCGGATCCGGCCCCGCCCCTCGTACGGGGTGTCGACCCGGGCCCTGTCCGGGCCGGTCAACTCCACGCTGACGCGCGGGTATTCGAGCACCTCCCAGGTGATCTTCCGGATCCCGCTGCCGTAGTAGCGGAACGGGCAGCCCTCCGGCGCAGCGACGGCCTTCTTCGCGCAGTCATCCAGGTACGCCCGGACGCGTTCCTCGGCGGCGGTGGTCGCCTCGGCCGTGAGCACCGGGGTCAGGCCGAGCGCGGCGCCCTGCGGCTGCCCCGGGCCGACCTGCACCGGCTCCGGTGGCACCTCGCTGAGGGCGCTGCTCGCACCGGTGGCCGTGTAGCCGCCCGGCAGCAGCGACAGGGTGCCGCCACCCTCGCCGGTGGCCGGGATCGGCACCCCGTTGAGCGCCAGGCCGGTGCGAGCGGGTGGCACGGCGAGCGCGGTCAGGCCGTCCAGCACCCGCCAGCCGTGGAACAGGCCGGCGGTGGCCGACGCGTCCCGCCGCAGCGCGAGCGTGCCCGTACGCCGCGCGTCGCCGAGCCGGTAGGAGACGGTGGCGGTGGCCCGGTCGTCGTCCCGTTCGAGCCCGGTGATCTCGACGTCCCTCGGGGGCTGGTAGCCCTGGGCGCGGAGCACGTCGGCGAGCAGTTTCCGGTCGCCCACGGTGGCCCGCTCCTCCGGCGTCAGCCAGTCGAGCGCCGCGTCGACGTCCCGGTCGGTCAGCGCGGAGAAGTATCCGTTCACGGCCGCCTGCGGCCGGAAGAAGGCCCACTGCACGACGCCCAGCCCGGCGACGCCCACGCACAGGGCCAGCGCCGCGGCGCCGGCGACCAGCCAGCCCCGCGGGGTGCCGATCGGCCCCGACTTCCCGAAGAGCAGCTCCGGGGTGACCGCGTCGCCGACTGTCGACGGCGCGGACGCCCGGTCGAGGCGGTCCAGCCGTAGCTCGTGCGGCGGGTGGGTGGCGCAGACCGCCTCGTCCCAGCCGCTGCGCCCGGTCTCGAATGACCGGCGCCGTTCCAGGATGGCGCGCAACCCGTCCACGTGGCCGGTGAGCACCGCGCCCAGGTCCGCCCGGTACTCGGCCGCCCGGACGTCGCGGGCGTGCAGGGGCAGCACCACGTACTTCATGGTCAGCAGGACCGGCCAGAAGAACAGGAACACCACGAGGTTGGTGGCCGGGTGCGGGAAGGCCCGCATCAGCCACGCTGGGACGGCGTGCAGCAGGGTCAGCGGCAGCGCCACGCCCCGGACGAAGGCGCTGGTGACCTCGTCACCGGCCCGCCAGTGCACCAGCTCGTGGCTGAGCAGCGCGGCGATCTCCTCCTCCGGCTCGGTCAGCACGCTGGTGGTCACCACGATGTGCCGGGCGTACGTCCGGGCGTTGGGCAGGACGGGATCGTCCTCCATCAGCAGCCGCGGCAGGGTGGGCAGGCCGAGCCGGTGCGCGCACCGCTCCAGGACGGGGCGCAGCCGGGCCTCCTCCCGCCGGCTCGGCTCGCGGGCCCCGGAGACCACCAGCAGCCGAGGTTCCAGCAGCACCCGGTAGAGGGTGTAGAGCAGGCCGATCAGGCCGGCGGCGGCCACCATGCCGAGCAGTCCGGTCAGCAGCGCGAGCGGCTCGTCGCTCGCACCGCGCCAGGGCAGCAGCAGTACGCCGAGGAACCCGCTCAGGAAGCCGACGGCGAAGCCGACGAAGCCGCCGAGCACCCCGCCCGATCGGCTGAGGAAGGCCTCGAGCAGCGTGCCGACCAGCGGGGTGTCCCGCACCTCGGCGGGGAGCTGGTCGGCGATGCCGAGGGCACCGGCGAAGAGACCCAGGACGGCGAGGACGATGCCGCTCCAGACCGCGGAGAGCAGTGCCAGCGGCAGGTAGAACCAGGTGGCGACGAACGCTCCCAACACGCCCCGCCAGTCGCGCAGGATGCCGGCGCGCAGCCAGACCAGGGCGCTCGGGTAGCCGGGCGGACGGTGGGCGATGTGCCGGTCGGGCGGCTGCTGCTCGGTTGCGGGCTCGGCGGCGCGTACCACCGGTGAATCGGTCATGGTCGCGGCTCCTCGACGGGTACCGGTCACGCACCGGGTGTCGGGTGTGGACAGCGAGGCAGGTTATCGAGCGAGGCCGATCTTTGTCAGCCCCGTCGGGTGTCGGCCATCCGACCGCGCCGGTGCGGCGCCGCGGCGGCGCAGGCGCCGCGGCTCCACAGGCGCCGCGCCCGCACCGGATCGGCGCGGGCGCGGACACCTCGCGGGCGGCCCGGGCCGTCAGAGCGCGTAGCAGTTGGGTCGCACCGGGGCGTCGGTCAACGCGCCCCGGATCACCGTGTACGTGGTGCCGTCGAGCACCAGCCCGAGGTGCCCGACCACCCGCAGCGGGCAGTACGACTGGATCAGTACGTTCGTCGACCCGTCGTGCAGCAGCGCGTTGTCCACCGGCCGGACCAGTTCGTCCTGGAGCGTGCGGACGGTGGTGTACCGGACCGCGCCGGGGGTGTCGTCGCCGGCGTTGAGGTCGGCGAGGAAGGCCGAGCCGATCGACATCTGCTGGCAGGCGACGATGCCCGCGCAGCTGCCGAGGCCGAGGAACTTCAGGATGTTGGCCACGTAGGTGCCGTACTGGGGTGAGCCGAGGCTGACGTAGCGGCCGACGACGCCGGTGCCGCCGAGCCGCTTGAGGAAGTAGCGGGAGACGAGCCCGCCCTCGGAGTGGCCGACCAGGTCCACCCGGGCCGCGCCGGTGGCCGCGCGGACCTGGTCCACGTAGCCGGCGAAGGCGCGGGCGGAGGCGGGGATGTCGCCGAGGCCGAGGCCGGGCAGTTGGTAGATGAAGACCCGGTACCCGTCGGCGCGCAGGCGGGCGGCGAGCGGCTCGTAGGCGATGGCGACGCCGCTGAGCCCGCCGACGACGATGACCGGGGTGGCGGCGGCGGCGCTGGTGGCGGCGGGCGCGGCTGCGGTCCGGTCCGGGGCTGCGACGGCGGCGGTGGCCGGGACGAGCAGGGTGGCGG
>NZ_QGSW01000126.1:0-3302 GCF_003176715.1 Micromonospora sp. S4605 | reverse complement strand
GGGTGGACGGCACGGGGTGACCTCGGACATCGGGGGTCGTCGTTGCGGCCGGGGTTGGCCGAGCCCATCGTAGGAGGATCGGCCGGCGCGGTGAAGCGGCGGTCGCGGTTCAGCGCAGGACGCGGTGCCCGGCCCGCTCCAGCGCGCTGGTCGCCGCGCCGAGGCGCACCGCCGGGACGAGCAGGTAGTCGGTGTCGTAGCTGGAGAAGGCCAACGCGCTGACCCGGGCCTCGGCGAGCGGATCCACCAGCGCGGCGAGGGTGCCGGTGACCGCAAGGTCGACCGGTGCGGCCACCCGCAGGCACCGCCAGACCGTCTCGATGGTGGCCTGGTCGGGTACCCGGTCGGCGGGGCAGATCAACGAGATGCCGTCGGCCGTCCAGGTCACCGTGACGACGTCGCCGTCCCTCAGCCCGCCCGACAGCCCCGGCGGCAGGGCGGAGTCGGCGGCCAACCGGCACACGGCGTACTCCCCCGGCAGCAGAGCGATATCGAGCATGAGGGCACCCTACGGCCTGGTGGCGGGTCGGCCCCAGCTTCGCCGCGTGCGGCGAGCACCACACCGGGCCGCTGCTCAGACCTCGGAGAAGAAGGTGAGCGAGCCGGCGACCGACCCGTCGGTGAGCACCGGGGTGGAGATCGCGTCGACGGTCGCGTCCGCTGCCCCGGTCGACGTCGCCTGGACGCGGAGCAGGCCGCGGGCGAGTCGCCCGGAGGAGAGCGCGAGCAGCGGCGGGATCTTGTCGATCTCCTGCTCGGTCAGCTCGCGCGGGTTGGCGGTGAAGTCGAGCAGCCGGAGCCCGCCGCCGAGCAGCGGCAGCCCGATCATGTCCTCGGGCGCACCGAGGCAGAGCAGCTCGCACCCGGCGGCCGAGACCGCTACCACCTTCGTCTCGGCGTCGATCAGCAGGCAGGGCTCGTCGGCGTGGGACACGGTCAGCGACCACTGGCCGAAGTTGTCGGACTCCTGCGCTGTCGGTGTCCCGGCCGTGGGCGCGAGGACTTCCGAGAGCGAGAGTTCGACGTGGGCCACCGCGCCTCCTATGTACACCGACGGTCTGTCCACGCTAGCCGGTCACCTCGGCCGTCGCCGACCGCGCGGGAGTCACCGGGCCGCCGGTGGTGAACGATGCCCTGACCGGGCGGGCCGGCGACGGCGCGACCGACGGTGCCGACGCCGGACCGGGCCGCGTGGCGTCGCCGGTGACGTTACCGCCGGTTGGCCGGCTTGTCAGCGGCCGTTCGGCCCTCCTCGTACCACCGGTAGTCGGCCGCCGGACGGTAGGTGCCGTTCAACCAGGTGCTCGGGTGCTGGGCGACCCGGGAGAGCTTTTCGGCGGTGGCCGGGCTGATCCGGTTGCCCGCGGCCACCAGCAGCCGGTCGAGCTCGCGGTGGGTGGCCATGAGGCAGTCCTTCGGCAGCCCGTAGACGCTGATGACGCCGGAGCCGACGAAGGTCAGCACCGGCGTCACCGGAATCGGGTGCCCCACCGCGGTACTGAGCGCCTTGCTGGCCCGCTTGGCGTCCCGGCGGGCCTCGGCCACGTAGGGCGGTCGCTTGCCGTTGATCTGCACCACGTCGCCGGCCACCAGCACCCGGGCCCGGCCGTGGTCGGCGATGGTGACCGCGAACAGCCCGCTCGGACCGATGGCCAGGAAGCCGGCCCGGTCGTCCTGGCCGTGGTCGAGCAGGACGTCGGCGACGTCGGTGCGTGGCCACTCGATGACGTGCCAGGCCGGACCGAGGTGGTCGAGCTGACCGAGGGCCCGCGCGCCGGCCGCCTCCAGCCGCCGCGCGCCCCGCTCCGCCCGCCGGCGGCGGGCCCACTCCAACGGGGACGGACGGGACGGTGTGAGGACCCCCGGCGACTCCACCCGGGGGTGTGGCACCGCCGCGGGCGGCAGTGCCCGGGTCGGGGGTACGGCTCGGCGAGCGGGAAAGACAGTCATCGCGACCTCCGGCAAAAGGTCCCTCGAAGTTATGTCCTCACTACCCTACGTTGCCAGTCCCGGGGCTCGGCAAGTTGGAGCGCCGGAATGACTGTGGATGAATGCCATATTCATTCACAGTTGTTTTCTCGGATGCCGCCAAACCCTGTCCTACGCTGCGAGAGTGACCCACTACGTCGACAGCGAGGTCGGCCGGCTCGGCACCGTGCTGCTGCACCGACCCGGCCCGGAACTCGCCCGGCTGACCCCGCGCAACAACGACTCGCTCCTGTTCGACGCGATCCCGTGGGTGGGGCGGGCGCAGGAGGAGCACGACGCCTTCGCGGCGGCGCTGCGCGGGCGCGGGGTCGAGGTGCTCTACCTGGCCGACCTGCTGGCCGAGACGCTCGCCGTGGACGAGGCGCGGGCCGAGTTGACAGCGGAGGTGCTCCGCTCGCCCCGGCTCGGCGACACCCTGCGGGCCCGGGTCGCCGACCACCTCGCGTACCTCGACCCGGTGGCGCTGGCCGACGTGCTGATCGCCGGGTTGGCCCACGAGGAGCTGCGGCTCAGCCCGGAACGGCCGGGTGGCCTGGTCTACACGTTGATGGACCGGCACGACTTCGTCATCGACCCGCTGCCGAACCTGCTCTTCACCCGCGACTCGTCGCTCTGGATCGGCGACCGGGTCGGGGTGACCAGCCTGGCCATGCCGGCCCGGCGCCGGGAGACCACGCTGACCGACGCCATCTACCGCCACCACCCGCGCTTCGTCGGCACCGAGGCCGTCTACCACCCGCACCTGGAGCACCTGGAGGGCGGCGACGTGCTGCTGCTCGCGCCCGGCGTGCTCGCGGTCGGGGTGGGTGAGCGGACCACGCCGGCCGGCGCCGAGCGCCTCGCCCGGCAGGTCTTCGCCGCCGGGCTGGCGCACACCATCCTGGTGGTGCCGATCGCCCAGGAGCGGGCCACCATGCACCTGGACACCGTCTGCACGATGGTCGACGTGGACGCCGTGCTGATGTACCCGAACGTGGCGAACACGCTCTCGGCGTACACCGTGATCGCCGGCGCGGACGGCGAGGATCCCCGGGTGGACGGCCCGGCGCCGTTCCTGCGGGCCGCCGCCGACGCGATGGACCTGGACCAGCTCCGGGTGATCGACACCGGGCTGGACCCGGTCACCGCGGAACGCGAGCAGTGGGACGACGGCAACAACACCCTCGCCCTGGCTCCCCGGCTCTGCGTCGGGTACGAGCGCAACGTGGAGACCAACGCGCAGCTGGAGCGCGCCGGGATCGAGGTGATCCCGATCGCCGGTTCGGAGCTCGGCTCCGGCCGCGGCGGCCCCCGCTGCATGTCCTGCCCCCTGG
>NZ_QGSW01000450.1:0-3335 GCF_003176715.1 Micromonospora sp. S4605 | reverse complement strand
CCCAGGCGCCCCGCCAGGTCCCGCCCGGCGCCTGGGGCGTCCGGCCGGGGGCCTGACGGGGGCGGCATGGAGTTCGCCGAGGTGGTCCGCCGGCGTCGGATGGTGCGCAACTACGACCCGGACCGCTCCGTCCCGCCCGACGTGGTCGAGCGCCTGCTCGACCACGCGGTCCGCGCGCCGTCCGCCGGGTTCGCCCAGGGTTGGGGCTTCCTGGTGCTGGAGACGCCGGCGGACCGGGACCGGTTCTGGGCGGCGACCACCCCGGCGAGCGGCGGCCGGGAGCGCTGGCTGGCCGGCATGCGCCGGGCGCCGCTGATCGTCGTCCCGCACGCGAACCGCGACGCCTACCTGGACCGGTACGCCGAGCCGGACAAGGGCTGGACGGACCGCTCGCCGGAGCGCTGGCCGGTGCCCTACTGGTACGTCGACGCCGGCTTCGCCGCGCTGCTGATGCTGCTGACCGCGGTGGACGAGGGGCTGGGGGCGTGCTTCTTCGGCATCCCGCCGCAGCGGCTGGACGCCTACCGGGAGGCGTTCGGGGTCCCGCCGGAGTACCAGCCCGTCGGCGCGATCACCATCGGTTACCGGGCACTCGACCATCGGTCACCATCGCTGCGTCGAGGTCGGCGTCCGGTCGATGAAGTGGTCCGGCGCGGCCGGTGGAGCTGACCGGTTGGTGCGGGTTCGTCGGGTTGAGGAACGGACCAGCGGTAGCGAAACTGACATCAGGGAGCAGAACGCGGTGTGGTACGGCCGGCTAGGCTGGCACGGTCATCGGTACCGCGCGTCGCGGTGCCACGCCGCGACCCGGCACGGTGCCGCGGGTCGGCCCGGCCACGGGGAGGGGAGCGTGCCGTCGTGATCTTCAGAGCGGTTCGGGACGGGCGTCCCTACCCGGAGCACAACCTGACGCTCAAGCAGTGGGCGGAGATCCCGCCGCGGCCGCTGCGCCTGGACCAGTTGATCACCACCAAGCGCGAGCTGGCGCTGGACAAGCTGCTCGCCGAGGACTCCACCTTCTACGGCGACCTCTTCCCGCACGTGGTGCAGTGGAACGGCGGGCTCTACCTGGAGGACGGGCTGCACCGCGCGCTGCGCGCCGCACTGCAGCAGCGCAACCAGATCCACGCCCGGGTGCTGGTGCTCTCCGAGCCGGTGGAGTGACCGGTCCCGGCTGAGCCTTCGTTAGGGTGGCTGCCATGAGCCCAACCGCCCCGCTCGACCTGCTCGACCTGGACTCGTCGCTCAGCGAGGAGGAGCGGCAGATCCGCGCGGTCGTGCGCCAGCTGGTGGACGACCGGGTCCGCCCGCACGTCGCCGGCTGGTACGAGGAGGGCCGGGTGCCCGCCCGCGAGCTGGCCCGCGAGTTCGGCAAGCTCGGCCTGCTCGGCATGCACCTGCACGGCTACGGTTGCGCCGGCGCGTCCGCGGTCGCGTACGGGCTGGCCTGCCTGGAGCTGGAGGCCGGCGACTCGGGCCTGCGCTCGCTGGTCTCGGTGCAGGGCTCGCTCGCCATGTACGCGATCTGGCGCTACGGCAGCGAGGAGCAGAAGCAGCGCTGGCTGCCCTCGATGGCCACCGGCGAGGCGATCGGCTGCTTCGGGCTGACCGAGCCCGACCACGGCTCCGACCCGGCGTCGATGACCACCCGGGCCCGGCGCGACGGCGCCGACTGGGTGCTCACCGGCGGCAAGATGTGGATCACCAACGCGCCGATCGCCGACGTTGCGGTGATCTGGGCCCGCACCGAGGACGGGGTGCGGGGGTTCGCCGTACCGATGGACACGCCGGGGGTGACGGCGCGGGAGATCACCCGCAAGATGTCGCTGCGCGCCTCGGTCACCGGGGAGATCTCGCTGGACGACGTCCGGCTGCCGGACGCCGCGCGGCTGCCCGAGGCGGTCGGCCTGAAGGCGCCGCTGAGCTGCCTCACCGAGGCCCGGTTCGGCATCGTCTGGGGCGCGCTCGGCGCGGCCCGGGACTGCCTGGAGACCGCCCTGGCGTACGCCGGCACCCGCACCCAGTTCGGCCGGCCGCTGGCCGGTTTCCAGCTCACCCAGGCCAAGCTCGCCGACATGGCGGTCGAGCTGCACAAGGGCTACCTGCTGGCGCTGCACCTGGGCCGGCTCGCCGACGCCGGCCGGCTGCGCCCGGCGCAGGTGAGCGTGGGCAAGCTGAACAACGTGCGGGAGGCGCTGGCGATCGCCCGGCAGTGCCGCACCATCCTCGGCGCGAACGGCGTCTCCGGCGAGTACCCGATCATGCGGCACGCCAATAACCTGGAGAGCGTGCTCACCTACGAGGGCACCTCGGAGATCCACCAGTTGGTCATCGGGCAGCAGCTCACCGGCGTCTCGGCCTTCGCCTGACCGGCGGCGGCGCCCCGGCACCCCGACATCCCGGCGCCCCGGCGCCCCGGCCGGCGACCGGTCGAGCGGTGCCGCGCACCGGCGCTGAGCTGGGCGGACGGGCGGCTCGGCCGCTCGGCGAGCGCGTGTCGTACCGGGGACGTACCGTCATTTCAAGACGACCTGTCTGACGAGGACGGTGAGGGCGATGGCCCGCGACGCTGGCATCAACGAGCCCACCAGGGAGTTCCCGGGATACCCCACGGGCGACGACCTGCGCGACCGGTCGGGCGGCCCGACCGAGCCGGCCGCCGGCACGCCGCCGTCACCCGGTGGCCCGGCTCGCGGCCTGCTCTGGGTGCTCGGCGCGGCGGCGCTCGCCGTGGTCGTGCTGCTCGGCGTGCAGGCGACCGGCATCCTGCCGGACTTCCGCAACCCGTTCGCCAAGGAGCAGACCGACCGCAGCCAGCCGCCGCTGCTCAAGTCGATCCAGGATCTCAGCCGTTACGTGGCCGCCGAGGGCAACTTCCAGGTCGTGGTCGACCTGCAGAACGACCGGCGCAACGTGCCGGACTGGCTGCTCAACCAGCGGACGCTCTTCGTCGGGGCGGGCAGCGTCGAGGCGTACGTCGACTTCACCAAGATCTCCGAGGGCGCGGTGGTCGAGTCGGCCGACGGCAAGTCGGTGGAGATCAAGCTGCCGGCGCCCCAGCTCGGCCAGACCAACCTCGACCTGGAGAAGAGCTACGTCTTCGCCGAGCAGCGCGGCCTGCTCAACCGGGTCGGTGACCTGGTCGGCGGCGACCCCAACCGTCAGCAGCAGGTCTACCAGCTCGCCGAGGAGCGGATCACCGCCGCCGCCCGGGACAGTGGCCTGACCCAGCGGGCCGAGGAGAACACCCGCAAGATGCTGGAGGGCCTGCTCCGCTCCCTCGGCTACGAGAAGGTCACCGTCACCTACACCGCCCCCTAACCTCACCGCCCACC
>NZ_QGSW01000273.1:0-3423 GCF_003176715.1 Micromonospora sp. S4605 | reverse complement strand
CCGAGCGCCAGCAAGCGGCTGCGCCTCGGCGAACTCACGACGAATCGCCATCAGACCCGGCATCTCATGCTCGGCAAGCCGGATCTCCTTGCGCCCGAACTCGGCGAGCGACAGATCCGCCACCTTGAAGTCCCGGCCGGGGCCGGTGGGGTCGGCGACGACGGTCAACGGTTGGGTCGTGGTCATGGACTCTCCGAATCGGACGGTGGACACGGAACGGTGCCCCACCGTAACGCCGGGTCGCCCCGCCGGTCGTCCGGCGAAATTCCACGCTTGAACAGCTACGGCAGCAGCTCCCGCACGGCGGCCAGTTCGCGCAGCGGGTCCGGGCCGACCGGCGCGAGCTGGAGCATGGTGACGCCGACCGCCGCGTACGCCGCAATCCGCTCGCGGACGTGACCGGGCGGGCCGATCAGACAGACCGCCTCCAGCAGCTCGGCCGGCACGGCGGCGGCCGCCTCCGCCTTGCGCCCGGCCAGGTACAGCTCCTGGATCCGGTCCGCCTCGGCCGGGTAGCCGTACCGGGCCACCAGGTCGTGGTAGAAGTTGCGGCCACGGGCGCCCATCCCGCCGACGTAGAGGGCGATCCAGCGGCGGGCGTGCTCGCGCGCCGCGGCCAGGTCCGACCCGATGGCGAACGGGCCGCCGCCGACCACCTCCAGCGGGTCGAGGTCGCCGGAGCGCTTCGCCGCGCCGGCCGCCAACGCCTCCCCCCACACCTGCGCCGCCTTCTCGGGCAGGAACAGCGCCGGCAGCCAGCCGTCGGCGACCTCCGCGGTCATCCGGACGTTGGCCGGGCCGAGCGACGCCACGTAGATCGGAATCCGCTCCCGCACCGGGCGGGTCAGCAACTTCAGCGGCCGGCCCAGCCCGGTGCCCCGCTCGGGCGGGAGCGGCAGCCGGTAGTGGCCCTCGGAGCGCAGCGTCTCCCGGCGCCACGCCCGCCGGCACAGCTCGACCACCTCCCGGGTACGCCCCACCGGGTGGTCGTAGGCGACCCCGTGCCAGCCCTCCACCACCTGCGGTCCGGAGGCGCCGATGCCGAGCAGCGCCCGGCCGCCGGAGAGCGCGTCCAGCCCGGCGGCGGTCTGCGCGAGCAGGGCCGGGGTGCGGGTGTAGATCGGCAGGATCGCCGACCCGAGGCCGACCCGCCGGGTCCGGGCCGCCAGGAAACCCAGCACGCTGACCGCGTCGAAGCCGTACGCCTCCGGCACCCAGAGCACGTCGACGCCGGCCTGCTCCCAGGCGACCGCGCGTTCGACGGTGGCCCGGACGTCGCCGGCGTAGGGCAGGATGACACTCAGCCGCACGGGACCCCCTCGTGGTGGTGGATGCGGCACGCGCCGGGCTTCCGCGTCGCCGGTTCCCGCCACCTTCGCCGCCGGGTGGCGGCGTCGTCAACCGCGACCGACCGGTCAGCCCTCGGCGCAGCGGTCCGACAGGGCGTAGCGCACCAGCACCACGTCGCCGATCTGGCGTACCTCGGCGACCCGGGCCCGCCGGCCGGGGTGCCACGGGAACTGGCCGTCGCCGACGAACCGGGGCGCGCGGCAGTCACCGACGAAGAACGGCGCGACCACCAGGTGCAGTTCGTCGGCGAGCCCGGCGGTGAGGAACTGCCGGTGCACGTTGGCGCCGCCCTCCACCATCAGCCGGCGTACGCCCCGGGCGGACAGGTCGGCCAGCAGCCACGCCGGGTCGACCGGCTCGCCCGCGTCCACCACCTCGGCCAGCTCGCCGAGCCGGTCGCGGGTCTTCTCCACCGCGGCGGCGGCACAGTAGACGATCCGGTCGGTCTCGCCGACGGTGAAGAACCGGCCGGCCGGGTCGAGGTCACCGGTCGCGGTCAGGGTCACCCGGGTCGGCGAGGCGGGCAGGCCACGGTCGGCGCGGGCGGCCCGGCGCTGCGCCGAGCGCACCAGCAGCCGCGGGTCGTCGCGCCGGACCGTGCCGGCGCCGACCAGGATGGCGTCGCAGCCGGCCCGGACCCCGTCGATCCGGTCCAGGTCCGCCGCGTTGGACAGCAGCAGCCGCTGCTCGCTGGCGTCGTCGAGGTAGCCGTCGATCGACGTCGCGCAGCTGAGCACGACGTACGGGCGCTCAGTCACGGACCAGCGGGAGGTCGAGGGCGTGCGCGCCGCGGCTGGCCTTGGTCGCCAGGTAGCCGGCGTTGGCCGGGGAGAGGTACACCCCGGTGCCGACCCGCCCGGTGACCGTCACGCCGTGCCGGCGCAGCTGCGCGGCCTTGTCCGGGTTGTTGCTCAGCAGCGCGATCCGGGGCACGCCCAGGGCGGCCAGCATCTGCGCGGCCACCGTGTAGTCCCGCTCGTCCGGCCGGTGGCCGAGCGCCTCGTTCGCCTCGTAGGTGTCCAGCCCGGCGTCCTGCAGCGCGTACGCGTCGAGCTTCGCGTACAGGCCGATGCCTCGGCCCTCCTGACGCAGGTAGAGCAGGAAGCCACCCCGGTCGCTGATCCGTTCGGCCGCCTCCCGCAGCTGCGGTCCGCAGTCGCAGCGCTGGCTGCCGAAGACGTCGCCGGTCAGGCACTCGCTGTGCGGCCGGACCAGCGGCGGGGCGCCGCCGGCGGCACCCCGGTCGCGCGCCCCCGGCCAGTCCCCCAGCCCGAACGCCAGGTGCTCCCGACCGTCGGCCAGGCCGTCGAAGGTGAACACCCGGGCGTCCGTGGCGTACCCGTCGGGGAACCGCAGCGGGACGGTGACCTGGGTCCGGACGGTGGCGGGTGGCAGTGGTTCGGACATGGAACTCCTCATCAGACGGTGCCGGCGGGCACGCGGACACGGCGGGCCACCAGCACGGCGGCGCCGGGCAGGCTCGCGACCAGCACGAGCGCCCCGTACACCGTCGCGGTGGCGACCCCCTCGGCGGCGGTCAGGCCGGCAGCGCCGAACGCCCACGCGGCCACGCCCTCGCGTGGCCCGAAACCGGCGACGTTGGCGGGCACCCCCATCGCCAGCAGGGCGAGCAGGGTCAGCGGCGCCAGCAGGGTCAGCGGCGCGGTGGAACCGGCGGTGCGGGCCGCGAGCAGGAACGTCGCCAGGTGACCGGCCACCGCGACGGCGGAGGCGGTCAGCACACCCAGCCAGGTCCGCCGGGCGAGCAGCCCGGCGCGGACGTCGGCCGCCGCGGTGCGCAGCGCCCGCGCCCACCGCGACGGCCCGGAGCGGGGCAGCGCGCGGGCCAGCAGCGCCACCACCAGCCCGGCCAGCACCGCCGACGCGGTGGCCACCGGCAGGTACGGCCGCACCGGGGACGGAAAGGCCAGCAGCACCACCAGCGCGACCCCGACGAGCACGGCCTGGCCGGCGACGCGTTCCCAGACCACCGCGCGGATACCCCGGCCGACGTCGCCGACGTCCCGCCCATGCCGCACCGCCCGGTGCACGTCGCCGAGCACCCCGCCGGGC
>NZ_QGSW01000384.1:0-3517 GCF_003176715.1 Micromonospora sp. S4605 | reverse complement strand
GCAGAAGACGGGATACGAGGTAGGCTCCGGTCTCGTGGGCTCGGAGATGTGTATAAGGGGCAGGGCCGGGCCTGCCCAGGGTCGGCATCCGGCAGCGGGTGCCCGGTGCCAGCCTGCCCCCGGCCGGCGCATCCGCCCGGCCGGTGGACGCCACAGGCACCGACCCGGCCGCCGCCCGGGCGTTGCTGGAGTCGTTCGAGTCCGGCGTACGCCGGGCCGAGCTGACCCTCCCCGCCGGTGTCCCGGAGCCGGTCGAGCCCGCCCGGCCCGCCGGGCCGCCCCACCACGCCGACCCGGCCGACCACCCCGGTACGCCCGCCGGGCTGGCGCTGAACCGGCGGGTGCCCGGGGCGAACCTGACCACCTCCCCGGCCCAGCAGCCGGTCAGCCACCACCCCGGTGACCCGGCCGAGGTCCGCGACCTCCTCACCGCGTTCGAGGCGGGCGTCGCCCGCGCTCTGCACGAAGTCCGCCCAGACCGGCCCGACGAAGAGGGAACATCACGGTGACCAGCACCTTCCCGCACGACAGCCTCGACCACCAGAACCACCCCGACTCCGGCGGTGACCTCAGCCCGGAGGCCCGCACCTTCAACTGGCTGCTGGACTCCTTCACCTCCGGCACGGCCGGCGTGCTGGAGGCGATCGCGGTCTCCTCGGACGGGCTGCTGATGGCGATGTCCGCGATCAAGGACCGGTCCAACGCGGAGCGGCTCGCCGCCGTGGTCTCCGGCATGACCAGCCTGGCCGGCGGTGCCGCGAGCTGGTACGCCCTCGGCGGGTTGAACCGGGTGGTCGTCGACATGGCCGAGGGCTACCTGCTGATCACCGCGATCAGCAGCGGGTCGGTGCTCGGCGTGGTCGCCGACCGGACGGCCAACCTGGGCACCGTCGCGTACGAGATGACGCTCTTCGCCGGCCGGGCCGGCGGCGCGCTCACCCCGCGCCTGATCGCCGAGTTGAAGAACGCCGCCCAGCAATGACCCCGGACGCCCCCGGCGAGCCCGATCCGGAACCGCTGGTCCGGATCCGGCCGTACCTGCGGGCGTCCGCCGACGATCCGGGCATACCCGCGACGGTGGACGAGCCGGAGCCCGAGCCAGCCGGGCCGGCCGGGCCGCGCCCGTTCGTGCTCACCGCCGGCCGGGTGACCGGCGCCGACCCGGCGATCGGGCTGGAGACCCAGGTGACCGCCCGGCCGGACACCACCCCGTGGACGGTCCCGCCGGCCCGGCTCGCCCCGGAACTGGCGGCGATCGTCGCGCTCTGCGCCGAACCGATCTCGGTCGCGGAGATCTCCGCCCGGACCCGGCTGCACTTCGGCGTGACCCGGGTGCTGGTCGGCGACCTGCGCGCCGCCGGCCACCTGGACGTGCACGTCACCGACGCCGACGACGCCCACGACCCCGACCTCATCCTGCGAGTGATTGATGGACTTCGTGCGATCTCCTGACTGGCCGGGCGCCCCGCAGGGCGCGGTCGCCGCCAACAGCGCCGCCGCCCGGTACGGCGCTCCGAGCGGCACGCCGCCACCGGTCGGGCGGGCGACGCCGCCGCGACCGCCGGCCCCGTCCACCGGACGCGTCCCGGCGCCCCGGGCGGCCCCGGCCGGACGCGCCGCGCCGCCGATTCCGGTGAAGATCCTGATCGCCGGCGGCTTCGGGGTCGGCAAGACCACCACGGTGGGCGCCATCTCGGAGATCGCCCCGCTGACCACCGAGGCGGAGATGACCACGGCCGGGATCGGCGTCAACGACCCGGGCGTACGCACCGCGAAGACCACCACCACGGTGGCGATGGACTTCGGCTGCGTCACCATCGACCGCAGCCTGAAGCTGTACCTGTTCGGCACGCCGGGGCAGGCCCGGTTCGGTTTCATGTGGGACGACCTGGCCCGGGGCGCGCTGGGCGCGCTGGTCGTGGTGGACAGCAGCCGGCTGGACGACTGCTACCCGGCCATCGACTTCTTCGAGCGCGCCGGGCTGCCCTTCGCGGTCGGGGTGAACGCCTTCGACGGGCGGCTCGCGCACGACCTCGGCGCGATCCGGTGGGCGCTGGCCATCGGCGACCACGTGCCGCTGGTGCAGTTCGACGCCCGGGACCGGCTCTCGGTGCGGGACGCCCTGCTGGTCGTCCTGGACCGGGCGCTGGACCGGGCCACCCGGGAGCGGGGGGACTGAACTCCCGGGCGCTCAGACCCGTTTCATCGAAGGGGTGGTCGTGATGAGGGGTGGTTTGGACGAGACACTGGCCCGGTTGGCGCGGCGCGAGGAGGCGTTGCGGCGGCGGGCCGCCGAGCCGGCCGGCGCGGCGGATCCGACCGAGCGGCCGGAGCCCGGCCCGGGTCGGACCGAGACCGGCCGAAACGCCGGGCCGGGCTGGGCCGACACCCTGGTGCCGCGCCGGACGGACGGCCCGGACCCGGGCCGGGCGGACGGCCGGGAACGCGGCGACGGCGGGCCGGGCAGCCGGGAACGCGGCGGCGGGGTGGGCAGTCACCGCGCCGCCGACGACACCGCCGGGCGGGACCCGGTCGAGGAGGTGGCCGAGGCGGTCCGCCGGGTGGTCGCCGGCCACCCGGGGCTGGCGGTCACCGTCCGGGTCGAGCAGGACGGGCAGGCGTACCCGCTGCGGGTGGCCTGGTCCGGGCCGGACGTGACGGTCCACGCGGAGCCGGCTCCGCCGCCGACCTGGCCGCTGTCGGTCAACACCGTGCCCGACCTGCCCTCCGGCCGGGACGGGGTACGCCCCGACCCGGCGGCCCGGCTCGCCGAACTGATCCGCCGGGATCCCACCCTGCTGGCCGACGGCGACCATCCCCGGTGACCGGGCGCGGGGGTGACGCCGGCGGCTAGGGTCGGGCGGTGGATCGACCCGACCTGACCCTGACCGCGAGCCTGCGGCCGGCGGCGTTGGACGCCCGGCGGGGCGTCGTCCGGTTGCACCCGGAGGTGCTCACCGCGCTCGGGTTGCGCCCGGGCGACCCGGTGCGACTGGCCGGCCGGCGGGTGACCGCCGGCATCGTGGCGGCGGCCGAGCCGACCGCGAGCACCGCCCTGCTCTACGCCGACGATTTGACCCTGGGCAACCTCGGTGTCCGGGACGGCGGCCAGGTCACGGTCAGCCCCGCCCCGGTCACCCCGGCCCGCCGGGTGCTGCTCGCCGGGCCCGCCGAGATCGCCGCCGTGGTCTCCCCGGAGATGCTCCGGCTCGCCCTGCTCGGCAAGGTGGTGACCACCGGCGACGACGTGTCGCTGCTGCCGCAGGACGTGCTGCCGGACGCCGCGACCCGAAGCCTGGTCGAGGCGGCCCGGCGCAGCCTGTCCAACCGGGTCGGCTACGCCTGGACCAGCACCCTGCTCGGGGTCGTCGCCGCCGAGCCGGAGGGTGCGCTGGTCACCATGGACACCCTGGTCGGCTGGGAACACGGCCCGGTCACCCACGGCTCCGCCGGCACGTCGGCGGAGCCGTGGGTGACCGGGCCGTGTTCCCAGCCGACCAGGGTGTCCATGGTGACC
>NZ_QGSW01000445.1:0-3539 GCF_003176715.1 Micromonospora sp. S4605 | reverse complement strand
CCCCGGCCCCGGCCCCTCGGTGGCCGGGGCCGGGGCCGGGGCGGGTGCCTGCGGCACGGGGCCGGACGGGCCGCCCTTGGCCTCGCGCAGCTGGCGCTCCAGCTCGTGCACCCGGCGGGTCAGCTCGGCGACCTCGTCGGCGGTGGCCAGGCCCACGGCGCCGAGCGCGCGGTCGACCTCGAAGCGGACCAGCTTGGTCAGCGCCTCCCGGTTGGCGGCACCGGTGGAGAGCAGTTCCTCGGCGAGGCCCTGGAGTTGGGCGGCGGTCGCTCCGCCGGAGCCGACGAGCCGACGGACGGCGTCCTGGGCCTTCTTCCGGGGCGCCTCCGTCAGGCCCATGGCCAGCTCGAGGTAGGCGCGCCACGCGTCCTGCATGCCTGAGTCCTTCCGCGGGGTGGAGGTGTGCAGGTGTCACGCTACCGGCCCGGCGGGTCACCCCGTGCGGTACGGTGCCGGGGACGGCGTGGCTACCGGCGAGGGGGCGATGTGGCCAGCGTGGACGAGTGCCGACAGGCGTTGCGGGACCTGGCCGACCGGCTGGACCGCAACGCGGAGACGGTGCGGGAACGGGTCGACCTGGACCGCACGCTGGCCTGCCGGATCACCGACCTGGACACCGCCTTCCACGGGCGGATCGCCGACGGCCGGCTGGTCGAGATGACCGACGGCGACGACCCGAAGGCCAAGATCGCATTGAGCACCAGCAGCGACGACCTGGTCGCCCTGGTCCGCGGCGAACTGGACGTGACCCGCGCCGTGGCGTCCCACCGGGTGTCGATCAAGGCGAGCCCGTTCGACCTGATGAAGCTGCGCAAGCTGCTCTGACAGTCCGGCTGGCCGGGTCGGTCCACAGCTGACGGCCGATGATCGGCGGCAGCGGACGCGACCCTCGTGCCGACCGTACGGCTGGCCGGCGGCGGGCATCCGGCAGCGTGGCCGCGCGTACCCGCCGGCGACCCGGTGCCTACCCTCAGCCGGTCAGGCCGAGCGCGGCCAGCGCCTCGCCCGCCTCCGCCGACGCGGCGCGCACCGGCGCCGGCCGCGGCGCGGACCAGGCGGCCGCGCAGAGCGCCGCCACCGCGTCCAGCGTCCGGCCGGCGCCGGACAGCTCAAGCGCCCCGTCGCGGTCCGCCACCGACCAGCCGGCGGCGTCCGCCGGGGCGGGCACCCGCACCACGGCCGCCGGGTCGAAGAGCCCCGTCAGGTCCACCGAGACGTACGTGGGCCGGCGCTCGGCCGGGGCGGCGAGCAGCTCGGCCACGTCGCTGACCCCGGTCAGCACCAGCAGGCTGTCCAGGCCGGCCCGCCGGGCCCCCTCGATGTCGGTGTCCAGCCGGTCGCCCACCACCAGGGTCCGGCCCTGGCCGGCGCGGCGGGCGGCGGTGCCGAACAGCGCCGGTTCCGGCTTGCCGACCACCACGTCCGGGTCCCGGTCGAGCGCGGTGCGCAGCGCGGCGACCAGCGCCCCGTTGCCCGGCAGCGGGCCCCGCCCGCTGGGCAGGGTCCGGTCGGTGTTGGTGGCGATCCAGGTCGCCCCGCCCCGGACGGCCACCGCCGCCTCGGCCAGGTCCACCCAGCCGACCTGCGGGCCGTACCCCTGCACGACCGCGACCGGGTCCTCCTCGGCCGTGCCGACCGGCGTCAGGCCGGCCGCGCGCAGTTCCGCGCGCAGCGCCTCCGCGCCGACCACCAGCACCGGGCTGCCGGCCGGGAACCGGTCGCGCAGCAGTTCGGCGGCGGCCGCCGCGGAGGTCAGCACCTCGTCGGGGTCGGCCGGCACGCCCATGCCGGTGAGCAGGTCGGCCACCTCGCTGGACCGGCGCGAGGCGTTGTTGGTGGCGTACGCCACCAGCCGCCCCTCGCCGTGCAGCCGGGTGACCGCCTCGACCGCGCCGGGGATCGGCCGGTCGATCAGGTAGATCACCCCGTCCAGGTCGAAGACGACGAGGGCGTACCCGTCGACCAGCCGCTCCCCGTCGGTCACCGCCGGTCCGACTCCGGCTCGTCCGCCGGGGTCGCGCCGGTCGGGGTGGCCGTCGCCGGTCCGGCGTCGGGCTCCTCGCCGGCCGCCCGGAACGTCGCGGTGACGTTCCCGGCCGGCGCGTCGCCGGCGCTGGCCACCGACTGCGCCTCGGCCTCGGTCAGCTCGTCGTCGGCCAGGTCGTCCGTCGGCACCTCGGCGGCCTGCGGTTCGTCCCGCCACTCGGCGGCGTCGACGTCCCACCGGTCGTCGGCCGCGTCGCGCCGGTCCGGGCCGGCCTCCGCGTCGCGCTCGCGCGGTGCGGTGACGTCGGCGTCGCCGGTGAGGTCCGCGTCCGGCCGGGCCGGCACGGCGCCCGGCGTGCCGGGACCGGCGGCGATCTCCTCCGCCGACTCCTCGTCCTCGTCGTCGCCCTCGATCAGCACGCCGTCGAGCTCGAGCAGCCGCTCCGCGGCGTCGGTCTCGCCCTCGGTGTCCACGTCGGCGGCCCGGGAGAACCACTCGCGGGCCTCCTCGCGTCGCCCGACCGCCAGCAGGGCGTCCGCGTACGCGTACCGCAGTCGGGCCGCCCACGGCTCGGTCGCCTCGCTGGTCAGCTCGCGGACCTGGAGCATCGCCACCGCGGCGTCCTTCTGGCCCAGGTCGCCCCGGGCCCCGGCGGCCACGATCAGCAGCTCGATGGCGGTGGCCTGGTCCAGCTTCTCCCGGTCCGCGCCACGGAACAGGTCGATCGCCCGCTCGGGCCGGCCCAGCGCCCGCTCGCAGTCCGCGAGCACCGCCAGGTGGCTCTGCAGTCCGGTCATCCGGTGGTACGTGCGCAGCTCCGCGATCGCCGTCTGCCACTCGCCCGCGTGGTACGCGGCAAGGCCCACCGCCTCGCGGACGGCGGCGATGCGGGACGCCAGCCGCCGGGCGGCCAGCGCGTGCGCGAGCGCCTCGGCCGGGTCCTCGTCGATCAGCTGACCCGTGGCGACCAGGTGCCGCGCGACGGTCTCCGCGACCGGCTTCGCCAGCGAGAGCAGCTCGGCGCGGACGTCCTTGTCGAGGTCGGTCGCGACGATCTCGTCGGGCAGCGCGGGAGCGCGCTCGGCCGCACCGGCCTCGGGACGCTCCCGCCGCTCGTCGCGGCGATCCCCGCCCCGGTACCCGCCGTCTCGGTCCCCACGGAAGCCGCCCTCACGGCGGTCGCCGCCCCGGTACCCGCCGTCTCGGTCCCCACGGAAGCCGCCCTCACGGCGGTCGCCGCCCCGGAAGCCGCCCTCGCGACGGTCGCCACCGCGGAAGCCCTCACGCGGCGCACCGCCCTCGCGACGGTCGCCACCGCGGAAGCCCTCACGGTCGCCACCACGGAAGCCACCTTCACGGCGGTCACCACCGCGGAAGCCACCTTCACGGCGGTCGCCTCCGCGGAAGCCCTCACGGGGCGCACCGCCCTCACGGCGGTCGCCTCCGCGGAAGCCCTCACGCGGCGCGCCACCCTCGCGGCGGTCACCGCCCCGGAAGCCCTCACGGTCACCACCCCGGAAGCCACCCTCACGGCGCTCGCCACCCCGGAAGC
>NZ_QGSW01000435.1:0-3799 GCF_003176715.1 Micromonospora sp. S4605 | reverse complement strand
TTCCTACCCTCTCGCGAGGGGCGCTGAGGGCCGATCGTCCGGCACGTCCGGCGGACGTGTCACATTCCGGGTGCGTGGCGCGTCCCTGCGGGCGGGAGAATGTGCGTCGGCCGGTCGTTGGTCGGCCTGGGGAGGGGGCGGTGGTGCGGGACCTGGCGACGGAGTTCGAGGCCGAGCGGGGGCGGCTGCTGGCGGTCGCGTACCGGATGCTGGGCAGCCGCAGCGAGGCCGAGGACGCCGTGCAGGAGACCTGGCTGCGGTACGCGGGAGCGCTCGCCGACCCGGCGGCCCGCGCCGAGGTCGACCACCTCGGCGCCTGGCTGACCACCACCTGCGCCCGGATCTGCCTCGACGTGCTCCGCTCCGCCCGGGTCCGCCGCGAGGCGTACCACGGCCAGTGGCTGCCGGAGCCGGTGGTCGCCCCGCTCGACCAGGGGCCGAGCGCCGACGGTTACGCGCCGGACCCGGCCGAGCGGGCCGTCCGCACCGACCTGGTCGGCATGGCCCTCCAGGTGGTGCTGGAGCGGCTCGGGCCGGAGCAGCGGGTGGCCTTCGTGTTGCACGACGTCTTCGCCGTCCCGTTCTCCCGGATCGCCGACGTGCTCGGCACCAGCGAGGCGGCCGCCCGCCAGTTGGCCTCCCGGGCCCGGCGCGCGGTGAACGCGCCGGACGTGCCCCGGCACACGGCCGACACCGCCGAGCAGCGGCGGGTGCTCGCCGCGTTCGTGGCCGCCGCCGAGTCGGGTGAGCTGGCCGAACTGGTCAAGCTGCTCGCCCCCGACGTGGTGCTGCTCGGCGACAGCGGCGGGCACTTCCCGGCGGCCCGCCACCCGGTGGTCGGCGTGGACAAGGTCGCCCGGTTCACCCTCGGCCTCTTCGGCCGCGCCGGCCGCTACGCCGGCACGGTGCGGTCCCGCCCGGTGCTGGTCGACGGGGTGCTCGGGCTGCACCTGGAGACGGTGCACTCCGACGGCCGGCCGATCCGGCTGGTCAGCGCGGTCACGGTGCACGACGGCCTGGTGACCGGGATCTTCAACCAGCTCAACCCGGAGAAGGTGGCGCACCTGCCGCCGCTCGACCCCGAGGACACCTGGCCGCCCCGCTGGTGACCCCGGCCGCCGGGCCCCGCTGGTTACGCCGGCGGCGGCTCAGACCACCAGGGCGAGCCACTTCCGGTACGAGGTGGCGAACGGCTCGGTGCCGTCGCCGAGCGCGCCGAAGAGCCAGCGGGCCGCGGCCTCCGCCTCGGCGACCACCTCGTCCGGGTAGCCGAACCGGACCCGGTGCTCGGCGAACTCGTCCTCGTCGCGCAGTTCGACCGCTCCGGTGGCCCGCCGGCGCACCACGTCGAGGTCGAGGTCGACCAGGTGGACGGTGTCGTCGTTCTCCCAGCGGGCCGGGCTGGCGATGTCGCAGTAGACCTCGCTGGTGCGCGGGGGCGGGTTGAACATGCCGGTCCACCAGGCGTGGTGCGGCACCAGCAGGACGAACGGGATCTGTTCCACCGACGGCCGGCCGTGGTAGACGGACTTCGTGCCGGCGGTCACCCCGAGCCAGACGCCGAGGTCGTCCTCGGTCAACCGGCGGGCCGGGTAGTCGCGGTGGGCGCTGCCGTCGTACTTGCGGTAGATCACGCGGACCACGTCGCTCGGCATGAGTCGCACCCTAACCGATACCGCCCAGGGACCGCCGCACGGGAAGTAACCGGGCGCCCCCGGAGAGTCCGTACCGTTACCGCGCCACGGGCGGAGCCCGCCGGCCGCTGTCGGCGCGGACCGGTACCGTCGCACGGTGACCCCGCCCCGTACCGCCGCCGGTTCCGCCGTCCCGTCAACCCGCGCCGGCGGCCGGCGCCGGGGCGAGCGGCCGAGCGCCGCGGAGCTGCTCGCGGCCGCGGTGGGCGCGGTGCCCGGCGGCGCCGCCCGCCCGGGCCAGCAGCAGATGGTGGCGGCGATCGAGGAGTGCGTGGCGGCCCGCGAGCACCTGCTGGTGCAGGCCGGCACCGGGACCGGCAAGTCGCTGGCCTACCTGACGCCGGCGCTCACCGTGGACGGGCCGGTGGTGGTCTCCACCGCCACCCTGGCGTTGCAGTCCCAGCTGGTCGACCACGACCTGCCCCGGCTGGCCGACGCGGTCACCCCGCTGCTCGGCCGGCGGCCCACCTTCGCGGTGCTCAAGGGGCGGCACCACTACCTCTGCCTGGCCCGGCTCGACAACTCCACCGAGGAGGAGCCGGAGGACACCCTCTTCGACGCCCCGGCGTCGCCCCGGCCCGGCGGCGGCACCAGGTGGCTGGGCGAGGCGGGCCGGCTGGGCAAGCAGGTCCAGCGGCTGCGCGACTGGGCGGCGGAGACCGACACCGGCGACCGGGACGAGCTGGACCCGGGCGTCGACGACCAGGCCTGGCGGCTGGTCTCGATGCCGGCGCGGGAGTGCGTCGGGGCGTCCCGCTGCCCGTTCGGCGCCGAGTGTTTCGCCGAGGCGTCCCGGGCCCGGGCCCGGGAGGCGGACATCGTGGTCACCAACCACAGCCTGCTCGCGGTGGACATGCTCGCCGGCCGGCAGATCGTGCCGCCACACAAGCTGCTCGTCGTCGACGAGGCGCACGAGCTGGCCGACCGGGTCTCCTCGGCGGCCCAGGCCGAGCTGGTGCCGGAGCTGATCGACCGGTCCGCGCGACGGGCCCGTCCGCTGCTGCGGCCGGAGACCGCCGAGGCGCTCACCGCGGCCGGTGACGCGCTCGCGGTCGGGCTCGCCGAGGCGCCCGCCGGGCGGATCACCACCGGCCTGCCCGGCCCGCTGCGCGAGGCGTGCACCCTGCTCGACTCGGCCACCCGGGCGGCGCTCGACGCGATCGGCGACATCAAGGCCGATGACCCGGACCCGGTACGCAAGCAGCAGGCCAAGGCCGTGCTCGACGAGCTCGCCGACACCGCGCAGCGGCTGCTGGAGGAGGCCGACCACGACGTCGCCTGGGTGGAGAGGAACGACAACACCGGGCGCCGGGCGCTGGTGGTCGCGCCGCTCTCGGTCGCCGGCACCCTCGCCACCCACCTCTACTCCGACCGCACGGTGGTCGCCACCTCGGCCACCCTGGCGCTGGGCGGCCGGTTCGACACGGTGGCCCGGGCGCTCGGCCTGGACGCCCCACCGGCGTCGCCGCCGTCACCGGCCGCCGCGGCCCTCGCCGCCTCGACCGGACGCCCGGGCCGGGCCGCCGCCGGATCGGGTGCGGCCGGCGGAACGGGTGCGGCCGGCGGAACGGTCCGATCGGGGGCGGCCGACGGTCGCGGGGACGCAGGCGGATCCACCGGCGACGCCGACTCGGCCGCCGGCGGACCGGGGACGGCGGGCGGCGCGGTGGCCGGCGGTCCGGGCTGGCGAGCGTTGGACGTCGGTTCGCCGTTCGACTACGCCCGGCAGGGCATCCTCTACGTCGCCGCGCACCTGCCCCGGCCCAGCGTCTCCGGCCTGCCCGAGGCGGCCGGCGAGGAACTGCTCGCGCTGGTCGGCGCGCTCGGCGGGCGTACGCTCGGGCTCTTCTCCTCCCGACGGGCCGCGCAGCAGGCGGCGGAGCTGGTCCGGGCGCGGACCGACCTGCCGGTGCTGTTGCAGGGCGAGGAGTCGCTGCCGCTGCTGGTCCGCCGGTTCCGCGAGGAGCGGTCCAGCTGCCTGTTCGGGGTGATGTCGCTCTGGCAGGGGGTGGACGTGCCGGGCGACTCGTGCCAGCTGGTGGTCATCGACCGGCTGCCCTTCCCCCGCCCCGACGGACCGTTGGCCGCCGCCCGCGCCGCCGCCG
>NZ_QGSW01000444.1:0-3814 GCF_003176715.1 Micromonospora sp. S4605 | reverse complement strand
GAGCCCGCCGGCCCGCCGCCCGCCGCCGGGCTCCGGCCGACCCGCCCGGCCGCCGTGGTCGGCTCCGGGGGACCGGGCCGCGCCGGCTGGTCGACCCGGCTGAGCGGGTGGTGGCGTACGGCGGGTCGGGGCGAGCGGCTGCTCGCCGGCACCGTGGGCGGGCTGGTCCTGGTCGAGCTGCTGGTCGCGCTGCTGGCCGAGCCGAACAACTTCGACTCGCAGACCTACCACCTGCCCAAGGTGGAGCGCTGGGTGGCGCAGGGCGACCTGGACTTCTGGCCGACCGCTATCCACCGGCAGGTGACCATCCCGCCGGGGGCCGAGTACCTGCTGCTGCACCTGCGCCTGTTCACCGGCGGGGACGCGCTGCACAACCTGGTGCAGTGGGCGGCGATGGTGGGTTGTCTGCTGGTCGGCAGCCGGATCACCGCCCAGCTCGGCGGCGGCCGGCGGGCTCAACTGCTCACCGCGTTCGTGCTGGCCACCACGCCGATGGTGGCGCTGCAGGCGACCAGCACGCAGACCGACCTGGTCTGCGCCGCCTGGGTGGCCTGCGTGGCCACCCTGGCGCTGGACTGGCTGCACCGACGGACCGGGCCGGGCACCCTGTTCGGGCTGGGCGTGGCCACCGGGTTGACAGCGGTGACGAAGACCAGCGGGCTGATCGCGGTCGGTCCGCTGCTGGTGCTCTGGGGCCTCGCTCAGCTGCGCCTGGCGTACCTCGACCGGCCCGCGGCCCGGGTGGGCGGCACGGCCCGTACGGTGGCCGGGTCGCTGCTGATCCTCACCGTCGCCGCGGCGGTGGTCGGCCCGTTCCTGGCCCGGGTGACCGTCGAGTTCGGTCACCCGCTCGGCCCGCCCCGGCTGCGCGAGTCCATCCCGATGGAGCGGCACGATCCCGGGTCCATCCTGGTCAACGCGTTGCGGATCGGGCACACCGCGTTCGACACGCCGCTGGCGCCGCTGCGCCGGGCCGGCGCGGAGGCGATCGTCGGCGTGGCCGGGCTGATCGGAGTGGACCCGCAGGACCGGGCCACCACGTTCGGGCGGGAGACCTTCCCGGTGCCGTCCTGGTATCCGGACGAGGATCGGGTGGCCTTCCCGCTGGCCGGCGCGCTGGCGCTGCTCGGGGCGGGGTTCGCGCTGGCCCGGCCCGGCCGGCTGAGCCCGGAGCGGGCCGGGACGCTGCGCGCGTACGCGGTGGTGGTGGTGAGCGCCGTGCTGCTGCACACCGCGATGATCAAGTGGCAGCCGTGGGGCAACCGGCTGTTGCTCTACGCGCTGGTGCTGGCCGTGCCGCTGGCCGGCGTCTGGCTGGACGCGCTGTTCCGCCGCCGGTCCACCGCCGCCGACAGCGGAACTGCCACCGCGGCGCCGGGGGCCGCCACGGCCGGGCCGGAGGCCGCCACCGTTGGCCCGGAGGGCGGTGCGGCCGGGCGGCGTTCGGTGGCGCTGGGGCTCGCGGTCGCCGTGCTGGCGACCAGCGCGCTGGCCGGGGTGCTCGCGGTGTCGTACGGCTTCCCGCGCCGGCTGGTGGGCACCGGTTCGGTCTTCACCACCGGCGACTGGGAGACCCGCTTCCTGCGGCGCCCGCAGTGGGCGGCGGAGTTCCGCTGGGCGGCGGAGGCGGTCCGCGCGGCCGACGCCCGCCGGATCGGCCTGGTGCAGCAGAACGACAACTGGGAGTACCCCTGGTGGCTGCTGCTGCGCGAGCCGGACGGCCGGCCGCCGGACCTGGTCGCGCTCCAGTCGGTGCTGCCGGAACGCCCGCCGGCCGACCCGGCGTCGGTGGACGCGATCGTCTGCACGGGCAGCCGACCGGCCTGCACCCGGCTGGTGCCGCCCGGCTGGCGGCTGGAGTTCCGCGGCTACGTCGGCTACGCGCTGCCACCCGCCGGCTGAGCGCGAAGCCCCACCGCCCCCTCCGCTGAGCGCGACGGCCGACTGCCGCCCGCCGGGCGAGCGGGAGGGTCCCGCCTGGCCGGCCGCAGGGCGGATTGCCGGGATGGCCCGGTTCGGCAGACCGCGCGCAACGATTCTGAGACGTATTCACATACCTGCATCACGCGCGTTACCTTCCGGTAACTCGATCGACATCCCACGATCGAGGCGAAAGGAGTGCGTCGATGCTTGGTTCCCCTGCCAGGCGCGAACGTGCGACCCGACGACGGACCCTCACCGCCGTCTTCGCCGCCGCTCTCGTCCTGCCGATGCTCGCCGGTCCGGCCACCCCCGCCACCGCGGCGGACCGCCCGGCCATCCAGCCACTCCCCGCGAACCTGGAGGCGATCCGTGCCGCCGAGGCCACCGCGCTCTACGGCACGCCCGCCATCCGCCCGATCGAACAGCGCCGCACCGCGCTGATCACCATGGGCGACAGCGAGATCTCGGGTGAGGGGGTGGGCAACTACGTCCCCGGCACCCACGAACCCGGCAACTGGTGCGACCGCTCGTACGACCAGGCGGTGTTCCGCACCGGCATCGCCGCCGACGAGAAGTACAACATCGCCTGCTCCGGGGCGACCCCGTGGAACCTGATCCGGGGCGGGCCGACCCAGCACAACGAGCTGAACCAGGGCGACCACCTGGCGATCAAGGCACGGAACACGCACCTCAAGCTGATCTGGGTGGTGGTCGGCGCGAACGGCGACGGCACGATCCAGTTCGGCCCGGTCGCCACCGACTGCACCATCCGCCGGGTCTTCTTCCAGGGCCCGTGCTACCCCACGTACACCGACCAGTGGACGGTCCGCACCGACGGCAGCCGGCGGGCGGTCGAGGACGCGATCACCGACATCCGGCGGACCATGACCGACGCGGGTTACCTGCGGACGGACTACGAGCTCGTGCTCATGTCGTACCCGAGCCCGGGCAGCCCGGACGTGGAGGACAACCCGAACTTCCCCGGCTGGTACGCCGGCGGCTGCCTGCTCTACCTGGCCGACGCGGCGTTCGCCCGGAACAAGGCGGTGCCGCTGTTCGAGACGGCGATCCGGGCGGCGGCCACCAACACCGGCACCCGCTACCTGGACGCCAGCCGGCTCTTCCACGGGCACGAGGTGTGCACCGACAACACCTCGGTCCGCGGCCTCTACATCGAGGTCGGCATCTGGGACGAGAACGCGGCCCGGCAGTCGTTCCACCCGAACTACCGGGGGCACGGCATGTTCGCCCAGTGCATCACCCAGTTCTGGAATTCCGGCCAGCAGCGGGCCACCTGCGTCGACCCGGCCAGCACCGGCGGCGGCGTGCTCTACCCGGGGCTGTTCGAATTCAAGCAGCTGCGCAACGTCGCCACCGGCACCTGCGTGGACGGCAAGGGCTACGACTCGCGCAACGGCACCCCGCAGCAGTCGTACGGCTGCCACGGTGGGCGCAACCAGGGCTTCTGGTACGACCCGACGCGGCAGTCGCTGCACTCCGAGCTCTCCCACGACCGCTGCCTGGACGTGGCCGGCGGCACGCTGAGCGCCGGCACCGCTGTCAACATCTACGACTGCCACGGTGGCGCCAACCAGAAGTTCGTGCTGGCCGGCAACCAGCTCAAGGCGGCCGGCAACACCAACCTGTGCCTGGCGTTCGACAGCCCGTGGCTGGGCAGCCCCCGGCTGCGGCTGGCCACCTGCTCGACGAGCACCCGGCAGCAGTGGTCGTTCGAGTCCCGCAACTTCGCCAACCCGGTCGGCTACGGTCACGACGACTTCATCGGCTCCCGGGTCTACTGATCCCCACTCCTCCCCGTACAGCGAAAGAGTGGCCATTCCGCGCGGAATGGCCACTCTTTCGCTGAACGTGCGCGGCCCTGGGCGGCGGG
>NZ_QGSW01000442.1:0-3910 GCF_003176715.1 Micromonospora sp. S4605 | reverse complement strand
ATCCCCGCCCGGGGAGTGGGGGCCGGGCGGGGATAGGCTCGATGGGGTGAAGGGAGTGAGCCGGTGAGGGTGTTGGCGGCGATGTCCGGCGGGGTCGACTCGGCGGTCGCGGCGGCGCGTGCCGTGGAGGCCGGGCACGAGGTGACCGGCGTGCACCTGGCGCTCGCCCGGAACCCGCAGACCTACCGCACCGGTGCGCGCGGCTGCTGCACCCTGGAGGACTCGCGGGACGCCCGGCGGGCCGCCGACGTGATCGGCATCCCGTTCTACGTCTGGGACATGGCCGACCGGTTCCACTCCGACGTGGTGGACGACTTCGTCGCCGAGTACGCCGCCGGCCGTACCCCGAACCCCTGCCTGCGCTGCAACGAGAAGATCAAGTTCGCCGCGGTGCTGGACCGCGCCGTGGCCCTGGGCTTCGACGCCGTGGTCACCGGCCACCACGCCCGGCTCGGCGCCGACGGGCTGCTGCGGCGCAGCGTCGACGCGGCCAAGGACCAGTCGTACGTGCTCGCGGTGCTCACCCGTGAGCAGCTGGACCGGTCGATGTTCCCGCTCGGCGACTCGACCAAGGCGCAGGTCCGCGCGGAGGCCGCCCGGCGTGGCCTGGCGGTGGCCGACAAGCCCGACTCGCACGACATCTGCTTCATCGCCGACGGCGACACCCGTGGCTTCCTCGCCCAGCGGCTCGGCCAGGCCCCGGGCGACGTGGTCGACGCGACCACCGGCGCGGTGGTCGGCAGCCACACCGGCGCGTACGCGTACACGGTCGGCCAGCGGCGGGGGCTGCACCTGGACCGCCCCGCGCCGGACGGCCGGCCGCGCTACGTGCTCTCCATCACCCCGAAGACCAACACGGTGACCGTCGGCCCGGCCGAGGCGCTGGAGGTCGCCCGGGTGCGCGCCGAGCGTCCGGTGTGGACCGGCGGCCCGCGTCCGGAGGCGCCGGTGGAGTGCGAGGTGCAGCTGCGGGCGCACGGCGACGTGGTGCCCGCCACCGTCACGCTGGACGGCGACACGTTCCAGGCCGAGCTGCGCCGGCCCGTCCGGGGCGTGGCCGCCGGGCAGGCCGTGGTGGCGTACCGGCCGGATCCGGCCGGCGACATCGTGCTCGGCTCCGCCACCATCGCCGGCTGACCACGCCGTCCGCCGCGACCTCGGCGGCTCCCGACGTCCGCGCCGCCGTCACGGCCTCCCGACGGTGGGCCGCCGCCGTCACGGCCTCCGGAGGGGCGCGCCGTCGCCGTCACGGCCTCCCGACGTCCGCGCCGCCGTCACGGCCTCCCGACGGTGGGCCGCCGCCGTCACGGCCGCCCGACGGCGCGCCGACCGGTCGGCGGGTGGCCGGCGGTGGCGTGGCCGGGTCCGGGTACCGGATAGTCTTCGGCCGTGACACACCAGGCATGGCCGTGGCCGGCCGGCGCGGCGACCGGCATCGGCTCGCTGCCCGGCACCGACATCGCCGAGGCGCAGCGGATCGTCCTCGGTGAGCTGCCCGCCCTGCCGCACCCCGCGGAACTGCCGGCGCGTGGGCCCGGTGCCGACCTGATCGGCCGGACGGCCGGGCTGCTGGTCGAGCTGCCGGTGGAGCTCTACGCCGCCCGCTGGCGGATCGCGCCCCGGCCCGGCCGGGACCTGCGCCGCGCCCGCGACCTCATGGAACGGGACCTCGACCAGCTCGCCGAGCAGGCCGAGGAGTACGCCGGGCCGGTCAAGGTGCAGGTCGGCGGCCCGTTCACCCTGGCCGCCGCGCTGGAGCTGCCGATCGGCGGCCGGCTGCTCGGCGACCCCGGCGCGGTGCGCGACCTCGCCGGATCCCTCGCCGAGGGGGTCCGCGAGCACGTCGCGGCGGTCACCCGCCGGCTGCCGCGCGCCTCGGTGCTGCTCCAGCTGGACGAGCCGTCGCTGCCGACCGTACTGGCCGGGCGGGTGCCCACGGAGAGCGGCTTCGGCACCCACCGGGCGGTGGAGTCCGGCGCCGCCGCCGCGCTGCTGCGGACGGTGGTCGAAGCGGCCGGCGTGCCGACAGTGGTGCACTGCTGCGCTCCCGACGTGCCGCTGGAGCTGATCCGCTCAGCCGGGGCGGTCGGGGTGGCGCTCGACCTGAGCCTGGTCACCGACCTCGACCCGCTCGGCGAGGCGATCGACGCCGGGCTCGGCCTGCTGGCGGGCGCCGCGCCCACCCGGCCGCCGTCACCCGGTCGCGCCCCCACCTCGGCCGAGGTCGCCGACCGGGTACGCCAGCTCTGGGACCGCCTCGGCTTCCCGCGCCGCCGGCTCGCCGAGCAGGTGGTGGTCACCCCGGCCTGCGGGCTCGCCGGTGCGCCGCCGCAGTACGCCCGCGCGGTGCTGACCGCCTGCCGGGACGCGGGCCGGCGGCTCGCCGAGGACTGACGTTTTCCGTCGTATTCACTGGGCAGGATGACGGGCATGGTTGGACAGCTGCGCTCAACGGTGATCGACTGCCCCGACCCGCAGGCCCTGGCCGCGTTCTATTCCGAGCTGCTCGGCCTGCCGCTGATCGAGGAGGACTGCGCGGACGACTGGGTGGTCCTCGGCGGCCGGGCCGGGCACCAGCCGAGGTTGGCGTTCCAGTACGCGCCCAACCTGCGTCCGCCGTCCTGGCCGGATCCGGAGCGGCCCCAGCAGTTCCACCTCGACGTCACGGTGGACGACATCGAGACCGCCGAGAAGGCGGTGCTGGCGCTGGGCGCCCGCCGGCTGCCCGGCGAGGGTGAGGGCTGGCGCGTCTACGCCGACCCCGCCGGCCACCCGTTCTGCCTCTGCTGGGACTGAGCCGCACCGGCCCTGCGGGCCACCCGCCCCTGGGCGGGGTAGCGGTGGGCGGGCATGATCGCGAGTGTGATCGACTCCTCGCTCCAGCGGGCCGCCGGCTCGCTCTTCGGCCTCGCCTACGGTGACGCGCTGGGCCGGCCGACCGAGTTCCTGACCGTCGCCGAGATCGTCGACCGCTACGGCCCGGCCGGCCCCCGGGAACTCTCCGGCGACCCGGTGCTGGTCACCGACGACACCCAGATGGCGCTCGCGGTCGGCTGGGCGCTGCACGACGCACCGGCCTGGACGCCGGAGGCGGTCGAGCCGCTGCTGCGCCGGCGCTTCCTGGACTGGGCGGTCAGCCCCGACAACAACCGGGCCCCGGGCATGACCTGCCTGCGGGCCTGCGCCGAGCTGGGCCGGGGGCTGCGCTGGCAGGAGGCGACGGTGGCCGGTTCCAAGGGTTGCGGCGCGAACATGCGGGTCACCCCGGTCGGGCTGCTCGACGTCGACCTGGACACCCTCGCCGGGCTGGCCCAGCTCCAGGCCGGCCTGACCCACGGTCACCCGACCGGTCTCGCGGCCAGCGAACTGACCGCGTACGCGGTGCGGCTGCTCCGCGAGGGGGCCGCGCTGGCCGAACTACCCGGGCTGCTCACCGACCGGGCCCGGGAGCAGTGCCGCACCTACCGGGCGGACTGGCTGGGTGACCTCTGGCAGCGGCCGGGCGGCCAGTCGCCGGCCGACTTCATCGCCCGCGGCTGGGACGAGTGCCGCTCGGCGCTGGACCGGCTGACCGCCGCGCTGGCCCGGCCCGACGACGGCGGTGACCCGTGCCGGCACACCGGCGACGGCTGGGTGGCCGAGGAGGCGCTGGCCACGGCGTTGTACTGCGCCATCCGGCACGCCGACGACCCGGTCGGCGCGCTGGCCCGGGGCGCCACCACGGCCGGCGACTCCGACTCGATCGCCGCCCTGGCCGGGGCCTTCGTCGGCGCGGCCGCCGGCATGCCCGCCTGGCCCGCCGACTGGGCCACCCGCATCGAGTACGCCGACCAACTCGCCGCCCTGGCAACCCCGCAGCGCAGCGGGGACTAGCCGGTGGGGAGGTGGGGCAGGGTGCGGAGGTGACGCC
>NZ_QGSW01000256.1:0-3922 GCF_003176715.1 Micromonospora sp. S4605 | reverse complement strand
GGGGGAAGGTCATGGAGGAGGCCGGGGGCGTGTGCGGCGACCAGGCGGAGCCAGTGCTCGGGCGGCTCGCCGGGGCGGCGCAGCGGACCAGCGGCGGGCTGCACCGCACCGCCCGCGGGCTCGATGCGCCCGGCCAGACGCGTCGCGCCGCCGGCGAGGGCGCGGAGCCGGTCGGCCAGCCAGCTACGCGGGCGTCGGGGCGGCACCGCCGGTCTCCAGTTCCAGGCCCTCGTAGCGCAGCGTCAGCGCGGCGATGGCGATCTCCTGACCGAGGGTGTTCAGGTGCGCGCCGAGCCAGCGGGTTGGCCAAGCGTTGATCATGTTCCAGCGGAGCACCTCGGTGGTGCCGGCGGCGTCCAGCAGCACGATCGACACGTTGCGCCGGCTCACCATGCCCCGGGCGACGGCGTGCACCCAGTCCCACAGCTCCCGGGAGGCGGTCAGTCCGAAGTGCAACGTCACCGGCTCGTACTCGGCCTGGCCGGGGATCATCCGGATCCGGTCGTTGCCCTGCTCCCGGTAGGGCAGCGCGGGGATGTTCATCTCCAGCCCGCTGACCTCGGTGAAGTGCCCGTTGGTCACGCCGTTGACCAGCAGCTTGAAGTTGTAGGCCCGGTACGGGTCGACCGGGGCGCCCGGCTGCGGGGTGGCCGTGGTCGGCATGTCAGCCTCCAATCGTCTCGGTCTCGGCGCCGCCGGCCCACTGGCTCAGCTTGAACACCACGAACTCCGCCGGCTTCACCACGGCGATGCCGATGTGCGCGACGACCATGCCGGCGTCGCGGACGTCCGGCGGGTTGGTCTCCTCGTCGCACTTGACGAAGAACGCCTCCTCGGGCGTGCGTCCCAGCAGGGCCCCGTCGCGCCAGACCCGGGTCAGGAAGGCGCCGATGTCACGGCGGATAGAGCGCCACAGCGAGAAGTCGTTCGGCTCGAAGACCATCCACCGGGTGCCGTTGGCGATCGCCTGCTCGATGGCGATGGAGAGCCGCCGGACGTTCAGGTAGCGCCACTCGCTGGCCTCGGCGGCGAGCGTACGGGCGCCCCACACCCGGATGCCCTCGCCGGCGAAGTAGCGGATCACGTTCACGCCCTTCGGGTTGAGCACGTCGTGCTCCGGCCGGGTGACCAGGTACGCCAGGTCGACGGCGCCGCGTACCGGCTCGTTGGCCGGCGCCTTGTGCACCCCGCGCAGCGCGTCGGTGCGGGCCCAGATGCCGGCCATGTGCCCGCTCGGCGGGGTGAGCACCAGTTCCCCGCTGAGCGGGTCGCGGACCCGCAGCCACGGGAAGTAGCAGGTGCCGAAGTCCGACTGCCGGGGCCGGCACGCCGCCGCCTCCCCGCCCGAGCCGCCCGAGCCGCCCGAGCCGCCGGATCCGCCCGAGCCGCCGGAAGCCTCGGCCGGCTTCGGGGGCTTGCCGCTGCTCGGGGTGGCGACCCGGGTCAGCGCCGAGATGTCCTCGACGTCCGGCGGCGGGTCGCAGATCGCCACCATGGTGCGGGTCCGCTCGGCCATGCTGAGCAGCGCCTCGTGCGACACCGGGTCGTGGAAACCCGGCGCGGCCAGGATGGAGATCTCGTCGACCGCCTCCAGCAGTTGCAGGCCGGCGCGCCGCTGGCCGGTGCCGGTGATCGCGCCGTCCTCGCCGACGTTGACCACCCAGCACCGGGTGCCGCCGTTGTCCAGGAAGCCGAACACCGCCCGGGCCAGCGGAGTGCTCTCCAGCCGCTCCCCGTCGGCGTAGAGCCGCAGGAAGTCCGACCAGTTGTTGACCGCCTGGGCCCGGCCGAGGTGGGCGCCGCGATCCGGGGCGACACCGACGAAGGCGGCCGTGCTGGTGCCGACCGGTCCGATCGGGCGGGCGCCGCTGGGCACCTCCTCGACGTAGATGCCGGGCGAGAAGTAGGTGGGCATCGGTCCTCCCGGATCGGGTCAGCGGGACGGTGGTGGGCAGACGATGACGATGTCGGGCTCGGCCGGGTCCACCTCGGCGGTGAGCACCTGGCCGCGGCTGGTCAGCCGCAGCCGCACCGGGCCGGGGCGCTCGGGGTCGTGCGGCACGCCGACCACGCGGAACCGGCCGGCGGGATCGGTGCTGGTGGCGTACGGCTGGCCGACCACCTCGACCCGGACGGCCGCCAGCGGCTGCTCGGCCGGGCCGACCACCCGTCCGTCGAAGGTCAGCAGCTCCAACTGGCGCAGCCGCAGCGGGGCCAGCACCGGCGGCGCGACCGCGTCGGCGTGGGTGACCTGGGCGGCCACGTCGATGAGCAGGGCCGGTCGGGGCCCGGTGCCGAACGCCTGCCACAGTCGCGGATCGCCGGCCTCCAGCACCACGGTGTGCCCACCGCCGGCGGTGGCGGCGGCGAGCACCCGGTCCAGCCCGGGCAGCGCCGCCGGCCCGCCGGCGCAGAGCAGGTAGCGCACGGTGAACCGGTACGGCTCGCGACCGCCGCCGCTGCCCCGGGTCTGCCGGGCCGGGCGCAGCTCCAGCGGCCAGAGGGTCAGCCGGGCGGCGTCGTCGTCGGGCCGCGGCGGGCCGACCGGGACGGGTTCTCCCGCCGCCCCGGCCAGCCACGCCGCCAGCTCGGCGGTGGCCGTCTCGATCGGACCGCGCGCACCGGGGGTCATCGCGGCGGGGTCCCCTGCACCCGGTAGGCGATGGCCTCGTTCCACACGTGCGGGTAGACGCCGATCTCGAAGTAGCGGGTGAACCGGTTGATCGGCGCGTTGCCGTGGTCGTGGTAGAGCAACCAGACCGGGGCGATGGTGAACAGCACGTAGTTGGCGAGCACCAGCGGGATGTAGAGCGGTCCGAGGATGCGCGCCTGGAGGATGTGCACGTCCTCGTGGCGCTGGATGCCCGGGCCGGATCCGGCGCAGACCGTGCCGATCGTGGTGGCGTAGCGGGGTGAGACGCCCTCGACCACGTTGACCCGGCAGGTGTGCTGCGAGGTGGGCCGGTCCAGGGAGTGCCCGAAGACCAGGTGGACGGCGAGGTAGACGGCGCCGACGACGGTGTTGAGCAGGCTCCAGGTGTGGTCGACGACGAAGAGCAGGACGCCCTTCGGGTCGGGGCCGTAGACCCGGGCCGAGGCGACCGCCCAGCCGAACACCCCGCCGACCAGCAGGCCGAGCACCGCCCCGATCAGCAGGCCGACGGTGCCGCCCGCGAACTGGCCGAGGACGGCGCCGGTGGCAACGTGCACGACGGTGCTGACGATTCCGTAGATCATGGCGGCACCTCTCAGACCCACGAGCGGATGATGCGGGGCTCGCGACCCTGCGCGAGCTGGGTGGGCGACGCCTGGGTCGCCTGCCGGTTGCCGGGCGGCAGCTGGTTGATGCCCAGCGCGGCGGAGAAGATGACCAGGCCGTTGAAGAAGGCGATGATCCACTTCTCGACGCCGGCGTCCGTGGCGAACGCCGCGGTGAGGTAGGACAGCGCGAGCGCGATGCCCAGCGCGATCCACTTGCGAGCCTTGTCGCCGCTCGGGCCGATCAGCCCGCCGATGACGTTGGTGGCGAGCAGCGTCGCGGCGCTCGCGCCGGTCAGGCTGCCCAGGGCGGCCCAGGTGAAGAGATCGTTCATCGCCGATCCCCCCTTCGATTGTGCGGTGGTGCGACCGGGGTGGTGGTGCGGGCCGGCGGCTCCGGGGAGTCTCCGACGACCCGTCCGCGGCGGCGGACGGGAGCGGATGGGGTGTCTCAGGCGGACTCCGGCGGGCCGGCGGGCGTCGACCCGGCCGCCGGCTGACCGCCGGGCACCTGGCCCGGCAGGGTCGGTCCGCCCGGCTGGCCGGGCAGGGTGGGACTGCCCGGCTGGCCCGGCAGGGCCGGGCCGGGCGTCGGGCCGGGCCCGGTCGCGCCGCCGGGCGCGGTCGCCGCCGTGCGCCGCCGCAGCAGCAGTACGACGACGAC
>NZ_QGSW01000213.1:0-3997 GCF_003176715.1 Micromonospora sp. S4605 | reverse complement strand
GTTCAGGTGCGGGGCCTGGGCGAGGATGTCCGCCTCAAGCTGCCGCAGCCGCGGGCCCGGGTCCACCCCGAGTTCGGTGACCAGGGTGTCGCGGGCCTGGCGCAGCGCGGCCAGTGCCTCGCCCTGGCGGCCGGACCGGTAGCGGGCCAGGGCCAGCAGCACCCAGGCGTCCTCGCGGAGCGGGTGTGCTTCGGCGTGGGTCCGCAGCTCGGTGGCAGCCTCGGCGGCCCGGCCCAGCGCCAGCAGCGACTCGGCCCGGCGCTCCACCGCCAGTGCCCGCAGTTCGTCCAGCCGGTTGATCTCCGCGCGGGCCCAGCCCTCGCCGGCGAACTCGGCGTACGCGGGGCCGCGCCACAGGGCGAGCGCGTCCGTCAGGCGGTCCAGCGCCGTACCGGCCTGGCCGGCGGCGAGCAGCCGGCCGGACGCGGCGACCGCGTCCTCGAACCGCCAGGCGTCGACCGAGTCCGGCGCGGCCCGCAGCGCGTAGCCGGGCGGGGCGGTGACCAGCATCCGGGCGGGTTGTCGGGGCCGCCGGTCGGGTTCCAGGGCGCGGCGCAGATCGGCGACGAACGTGCGGATCGCCGCCACCGCGCCGTCGGCGGGCTCCGCCCAGAGGTCACCAACGAGCCGCTCGACCGGCACCACCCGGCCCCGGGCGATCAGCAGTCGGGCCAGCACCGCACGCTGGCGGGGCCCCTTCAGCGGGACGGGGCCACCAGCGTCGACGGCGCGCACCGGCCCGAGCACGCCGAAGGCCACCCTGTCCGTCGCCGCCCCCGTCATGGCACCCAATCTAGGCGGGCGCCCGTGGCGAGGTGATCGCCCTGGTCGGCGGGCACGGCACTCATCCGCTGCTCATCCACCGCTGATTCCCACCGGTCACGCTCGACGGGTCCGGACGCCGGCGGCCCGCCGGCGACACCACACCTGAGATCTAGGCAGGCGCATCGTGAACCAGAGGATCCACGGATTCGACTACCGCCGCGTCACCGTCGCCGACGACGTCGCGCTCAACGTGGCCGTCGGCGGCTCCGGCAGCCCGATCGTGCTGCTGCACGGCTTCCCGCAGACCCACCTCATGTGGCGGCACGTCGCCGCCGACCTCGCCGCCGACCACACAGTGATCTGCCCCGACCTGCGGGGCTACGGCGACAGCGACAAGCCCACCGACCCCGACGGGACCGGGTACGCCAAGCGGACGATGGCCGCCGACGTCGTCGCGCTGGCCCGGGCCCTGGGCCACGAGCGCTTCGCCCTGGCCGGGCACGACCGGGGTGCCCTGGTCGCCATCCGCGCCGGTCTCGACCACCCGGCCACGGTCACCCACCTCGCCTCGCTCGACGTGCTGCCCACCCTGGACATGTGGGAGGTGATGCGGGGCACCAGCGCCGCCGTCGGCTTCCACCTCTACCTGATGGCCCAGCCGCCCGGCCTGCCCGAGCAGCTGATCGGCGCCAGCCCGGACGCCTTCTTCGGCCACTTCCTCGACATCTGGACGCGGGATCCGGAGGCCATCCCGGCGGAGGTGCGGGACGCGTACCTGGCGGCGTCCCGCGCGGCGGTTCCCTCGATCGTCGCCGACTACCGGGCGTCGGCCGGCATCGACGTGGCACACGACGAGGTCGACCGGGCGGCCGGCAACCGGCTGCGGATGCCGGCAACCGTGCTCCAGCAGGACTGGGGCGCGGCGCTGGGCTTCGACGCCGCCGGGCTGTGGCGGGCGTGGGCGGCGGACCTGGAGCACCGCACCGTCTCCTGCGGGCACTTCATGGCCGAGGAGGCGCCCGCCGAGGTCGTCGCCGCGCTGCGCGCCCTGCTGGCCCGGTAGCCGGCGCGGGCGGGTGTCGCGAGCCGGCCCGGCGCGGGGGGTGTCGCGGCGAGCCGGCCCGGCGCGAGCCGGCCCGGCGCGAGCCGGGTGTCGCGAAGAACCGGCGCCGGCGCGGGGCGGGTGTCGCGGCGAGCCGGCCCGCCGGGGCGGCAGCGGCGACGCCGCCCCGGTTACGGTGGCGGCGTGAGCGCGTCACTTCCCCTCGCCTCCGGCCGTGACGCCGATGTCTATCCGCTCGGCGACGGGCGGGGGCTGCGCCGCTACCGGCGCGGTGGTGACGTCCGGGACGAGGCGGCGGTGATGACGTATCTGCACCGGCTCGGCTATCCGGTCCCCGAGGTGTACCAGGCGGACGGGCCGGACCTGGTCATGCGCCGGCTGACCGGTCCGACCCTCGCCGCGGCGGCCGCCACGGGCAGCATCGACGTCCGGTCCGCCGGCCAAATCCTGGCCGACCTGCTGCAGCGGTTGCACGCGCTGCCCGCGCGGCGGTCCATCGACCCGGCGGACCGGATCCTGCACCTCGACCTGCACCCGGAGAACGTCATGCTGACTCCGGACGGCCCGGTGGTCGTCGACTGGCGGAACAGCGCCGAGGGGCCGCCCGGGCTGGACCTGGCCGTCACCGCGCTGATCGTCGGTGAGGTCGCCACCGATCCGGCCCACGACCTGACCGGGCCGGCCCGGGGCCTGCTCGGCGCGTACCTGGCCGAGGTCGGGCCGCTGGATCTGCTGGCGGAGGCGGTCGTCGTCCGGGCGCGGCTCGGTCCGTACGGCGCCGACCGGGTGGCCGAGGCGGCTGCCCTGGTCCGGGCCGGGGCGACCGGATGACCGGGCGGCTGGCCCAGCTCTGGCGGTACCCGGTCAAGTCGATGCTGGGCGAGCGGCTGACCGCGGCCGAGGTGACCGCGACGGGTGTGGCCGGCGACCGTGGGCTCGCCCTGGTGCACCGGGAGACCGGCCGGGTGGCCAGCGCGAAGCACCCGCGACACTGGCGGGGCCTGCTCACCCTCCGGGCGTCCGGCGCCGCGCCCGGGCCGGTCCGGATCATCCTCCCCGACGGGCGGACGGTGTCGAGCGTGGACGCCGAGGTGGACGAGGTGCTGTCCCGGGAACTCGGCGCGCCGGTGACGCTGACCGGCACGCCACCCGACGAGGCGGTGCTGGACCGGCCCCGGCCGGAGGCGGTGCTGGACGCCGGCGTCACCGCGGACGTGCCGGTGGACCTGAGCCCGCTCGGCACCGCCGCGCCGGGGACGTTCTTCGACTTCGCCCCGATCCACCTGGTCACCACCGCGACCCTGCGCCGGCTGGCCGCCGAGACCGCCGAACCCCGAGGCGGCGCCACCGGCCGGGACGGCGGCGGAACCACGGCCCGCTCGGCGCCGCGACCAGCGCACCGGACGACCCCGCTGGCGGCTCTCCCGGCCACCCGACCGGGGCACCGGACGACCGCGCCGGCGGCCTCCCCGGCCACTCGATCAGGGCACCGGACGACCGCGCCGGTGGCGAAGGGTCGGGCGACGGCTTCGAGCCGGTGCGCTACCGAGATGCGGGCCAGTGTTCCGCCCTTTAGGGCGGGGGTGAAGGCCGGCGCGGGAGGGTCGCCTAGGCTCGGGCGTGTTCTAAGTTGGCCTGTTCTGCTGCTCGATGTACTGGTGCAGAACGGTCAAGGGGGCACCGCCGACGGACCCGGCGAAGTACGAGGCGGACCACAGCCTGTTGGCCTGGTAGTAGTGGCGTACCAGGTCGGGGAACTCCTGTCGCATCCGTCGCGAGGACACACCCTTGAGACTGTTGACCAGCTTCGACAAGGCGACCTTCGGCGGGAAGTTGACCAGTAGGTGCACGTGCTCGCCCTCGCCGTTGAACTCGACCAGGTCGCACTCGAAGTCGGCGCATACCGCCCGCATGATTTCTTCTAGGCGGGTCAGGTGCTGGTCGGTGAACACCCTGTGCCGGAGCTTCGTCACGAAGACCAAGTGGGCGTGCAGGACGAAGACACAGTGTCTACCGGTGCGAACATCCAGGGGGCCAGCCATAGACCAAGGGTAGACTGTCCGATGTGCAGCTTCGTTACAACTTCCGCGTCTACCCGACGCCCGGCCAGCAGATCGAGCTGGCTCGGGCGTTCGGGTGCGCGCGGGTGGTGTTCAACGACGGGCTGCG